>CAIWTA010000141.1 GCA_903915465.1 uncultured Bacteroidales bacterium
AGAGCAGCTGATGAGAACGGTTTTCATTGGACAAATCCTGTTGTTGCCGATCAGATAACCGTAGAGTTGCACAATGCCACAACCTATGCTACGGTTGAATACTCTGCTCCTGCTGTTAACCTCAGCACGACAGGTACAGCCACTGTTACAGTACCTGGTGACAAGAACGGTTTTTACTATATAACCATTAAGCACCGCAACAGCCTCGAAGCCACTTCAGCATTACCTCAGAATTTCTCAGGGGCAACGATCAGCTATGCATTTGACACACAAAGTAAAGCTTATGGCCTGGATGCTGTTGGAGTCCCTGGTATAGGGATTATGGTAGATGGCAGAGCCGTCATTTATGCTGGTGATGAGAACCAGGATTTCCTCGTCGACGGAACCGATCTGCAGGATATTGGTAACCTGGCCGATGCCGCTACCAGCGGGTATTTACCTCAGGATATCAATGGAGACGGTTTGGTTGACGGAGGCGATCTGCAAGCTGCAGGTAACAATTCTGATTACGCTATTGGAGCAGTTCTCCCATAGTAATCCATTTTAATTAGTTAGTAAAATGAAGAGGCTGTTTCAAACTCATGAAACAGCCTCTTCATTTTTTTTTGTAAATATTGCACAGATCAGAAGTACCCATCCGAAAATTTTCTATCCCTCTCGATGAACCAAAAAATCAAAAAGCTGCTTCTGATTTGAAACGCGCGACCACACTTCGCGCTGAACACCAGGTGTCCGTTTTTAAATAGCACTGTACGATTTTAAGATTACTGTTATCTTGCTGATATTACAGTTTTTAACTTATTTGTTTGGATCGTGTCTAAACCGATTGTCCGAAAGTATAACACTATTGTACAGATAATATTTGCCATTATTGGTATATAAAGATGACTGTCAGGCAATTAGCCATAATGGCACAAAATTTGCGATGCAACCGTTCAGGATGTTGGGTTTCAATCAAATACGTTATACTATTTGTTTGTTTTATATATTTTCTTCTATTTCGAAAACCCCCGCATTCCTTTGATATAATTTTTTACATTTGCTTTTTGTAATAATATTCAGCTGCACTTTTTGTGAACTGCACCTATGAAGAATAACTTTTCCGGGAACGTGAAAGAGATAAGAATTGTAAATTTTTTCTTTTGCGGGGGTTTTTGTGCTGCAGCTACAATTAAATGATTGCCTCCTTGTTGAAAGTACGTTTTTGTAACCAAAGAACTCTGCCTATGGAGTAACGCCTGAAAAAGACATTTTTCCCTTTCTTCCAAAAGAAGAATAAAGATATTTATCCCCAAAAATTATCTTAATGTTAAACCTTTAAACCTTTTTTTATGAAAAAAATGTTACTGATTTCAACTGTGCTGTTCTTGCTGGCTGCCATAACATATGGGCAGGCTTCAGCGATTTCAAGAGCGGGCAAATCTTCTCAAAGGTACCAGGCAAAAACAACCATTGGTACCTTACAACACATTAATTCAACATCCATCAACAAAACTTCCCAGAACAACAACCCTGCCGTTAATCCTATTCTGCCAAATTCCCCTGTTACATGGGTAACAAACTGGAGTTTTTTACAATCATCCGGCACCTATACGGCAATCAGTGGAGGGACAGTATTAGGGACAACCGCAAATGATGAAAACGTTTTCGGTCCTTACAATATCGGATTCAACTTTGAATATAATGGTACAGTTTATACGCAATTCAGTGTTGCAACAAACGGTTTTATCGGATTAGGTGGAGCAGTGGTAACAACATCTGCTCTCCCCATTAGCGGAACAGGTTCGAATAATGTGATCAGTGCACTTGGGATTGACCTCAAGGGGCAGACCGGTTCCACCTTACAGTATCTTATGACCGGATCATCTCCTGCGAGAACATTGGTGGTTCAATGGACGAATTACATGAAAGGGACTACTATTGGTACAGGTGATATTTTCAACTTCCAGATCAAATTGACTGAAACTTCCAACTCCATTGCATTCGTTTATAATGCCTTTACCGTAAATGGAACGAATGGCACTGTTCAGGTTGGACTAAGAGGTGCTTCGAGCGCAGATTATAACAACAGAGCAGTTACAACAGGTACCTGGGCGGCCTCTACTGCCGGTACTTCCAATACAGCAAGTTGCCGCCTAAGAACAGCAACGAAACCTGCAAACGGACAAACATACACATGGACACCACTTGTCTGCAATAATATTAACACTTTCCCTTACAATGAAAATTTCTCTGCAACATTAAATCCATGCTGGAGCATAACCCAGGTAGCTCTTACCGGCCTCTGGACTATGGCAACATCAATTAATTATCCGGATCTTGTCCCAATAGTAACCCTGAGTCCTCAAAGCGGTACTCATCTGGCTAAATTTGATTCCTATAACTTTGTTGCAAATACATCCTCAAGGTTGGCAACGGTAACATTCGATTTCACAACCCTTACATCTCCTTCTGTGGAATTTTATATGGCGCAGGATGCCGAATACACCAATCTCGACATGGTTGAGATCCAGGCGTCAATCAATGGCGGAGCAAGCTGGACTACTGTATCGACACCTTTTTACCGATACAACACCTCATTTACAGCACCAGGGTGGCAAAAATATACAGCATACCTCCCGGCTTATGCTGGCACAAACAATGTTAAACTTGCATTTCTTGCTACGAGCCTTTATGGAAACATGATGGCTATCGATAATGTTACTGTTAAACAAGGGCTTACTGATGATGTAGGTACAGCAGGGATCTTTGCCCCAACAAAATTACCTAAAGGCCAGGCTTATAAATGGTGGTCATTCATCAAGAATTACGGCCCGAACACTGAAACATTTGATGTGGATACAAAATTAAGGGTGAATACAACCCCAACAGTTACAACTACAAATACCGTAACCGCACTGACTTTTAATTCCCTCAAAACGCTTAGCGGTTCTTATTCACTTTCTTCCTATGCTTCAGGAAGTTCATTTGATATACTTAACCAGACAAAATTGGCGACAGATCAGAATACATCAAATGATATCTTTATCAATTCTGCCCGTGCCTGCACTACAGATACCGTATATGCATGGGATGATGGCGTCGCAGAAGGCTCGGTTGGTTATAATACTGGCTTAGGATGGCTTGGCCAGGTGTATTATCTTTCCGTGCAGGATACACTTACATCCATTACTATACAGTGGGGAACGTTACCCTTGTCTGTTGCTGGCAACAGCCTGGAGATTTATAATATCGTGGGAGGTGTTCCGACAACAAAATTCGGTGATATTGTTACAGGAATAAATCTTACAACTGCCAACCAGAATGCAACCATAACCTATAAACCAACCTCTCCGATAATTCTTCCGGCCGGAGCATATTGGATAGGCGCTCATCAGTCGGTTGCAGCAGCAGGAACTTATCTTCTGAGCACAGATGAAACTGATCTGACGACAGATAATTTTTTAACCGGCTTTGCCTTTTACAGTGGAGATGGTGCCGCCTGGACAGATTATGCAACATCTGGTTTAAATTCGATCAATAGGATCCGACCCAATTTTGCAAACATCATTGGTGTTTTTGTAGCAAATCCTACAAACTTCACAGCTACACCTGCCAGCTCATCTGCAATAGACCTGAGTTGGGCACTGAATGCCAACAGCAACAATGTTCTTGTTGCATGGAACACAACAAATACTTTCGGCACTCCTTCAGGAGGAGCTTATGTTGCCGGCAGCACCATCAGCGGTGTTGGAACAGGAACTGTTCTCCAGTTTAACAACTATACCACATTCCATCATGGTAGTCTTTCGTCGAATACTGTCTATTACTACAAGGTATGGTCGTATAATGGATCAGTATATTCCGGCGGGACTACAGCAAATGCACAGACTTTCTGTGCAGAAACACCAGCTCCATGGACTGAAAATTTCGAGTTAGCAACCTTCCCTCCGAGCTGCTGGGATATCAATTCCGGATCCGCGGTATGGGCACGTTCAATTGCAGCCAGCGGCTACGGAACAGGAACGGCATCTGCCTTTGCTGATTTCTTTAGCACCAGCGGAGCAACCCCGTTTGCATTGTTCTCCTTGCCATTCAATGGCGGAACGCTTGCAGCTCCTATGTTATCATTTGATTATGCTTATGCCACATATGCAACTGAGGTTGATGAAATGGATGTTTATTATTCTATTGATGGCGGTTTAACTTTCCTTCCATTATTCGCTATGCCAGGAGGCCCAACAGGAATCCTTAATACAGGAGGTGTGTCTACTACTGCATTTGTACCCACTGCTGCGCAATGGAGAACACAAACGCGCATCTTACCTCTTGGTACGAATATGGTTGCGTTCAATGCCATAAGTGCATACGGGAATAACCTATACCTTGACAATATCAAGATCATTGAAGGTCCTTTACATGACGTTGGCATAGGCAGCCTTAACCCGGTTGACGTTTTTCAGGCCGGCACATTTTCACCAGTTGCTACTATTAGTAATTTTGCCGGAAGCACTGAAACCTTCCCTGTAACCATGACAATTGGAAGCTACATGTCAACCAAGACAGTTACCGCTTTAGGCCCAGGCCTTAGCCAATTGGTAACTTTCGATCCCTGGTCAGCGCCTATCGGCACCTATACTATGACCGTTACTACCAACCTGTCTGGCGATTTAGTTCCTGCAAACAACACTGCCAGCAAGGCGATCAAAGTTATGACCCTGAATAAGGAAGTTTATGGTTATACTACTTTCACTGCCACAGACAATGGACCGATCAAATTCAACCTCAACAATCCCGGTACGATCACCGAAATTGTGAATGATTATCCTGCCACCTATCCTGGAGCCGGAACATGGGCCAATGGCACATGGTATGCTGCCATTTATTCAGCTGCCACCCCATTCAACCTTGTCACATTCAACACAACTACTGGAGCGCGTACCGTTGTTGGCAATATGGGAGTTAATATCAATGCGATGTCGTATAACACTTTAGACAGTAAAATGTACGGTGCAGGTTACGACGGCACAAACTCGGCTCTCTACACTATTAACCTTACAACAGGAGTTGCTTCATTGGTAGGAACTATCGGAACCCAGTTGATCATCAACATGGCCATAAATAATGCAGGCGTTTGCTATGCAACTGATCTTTCCAGTGATGTATTAGGTAAGATTAATCTTGCTACAGGCGCATTTACAGCTGTCGGTCCCATCGGATTTGGTGCCAATTATGCACAGGATATGGAATTCGACCGCGGAACAGGCGAACTCTATATGGCTGCATATGGTTCAACCGGCCAGTTGAGGTGGGTTGACCAGACTACCGGTAATACAATGCTGATCGGTGATTTCCAATACGGATCTGAAGTTACCGGGTTTGCAATTCCATATTCTACAACCAAGACACTGAACCTTTCATCAGTGCTCCTCGAAGGTTTATATAACGGCTTGGGCATTATGAACAAGGCCTATGATGAGAATGGGCCTCATTTCCAAGCTGATACTGCCGATATGATTACAGTTGAGCTGCATAATAATCTTAATTATGCAAATATTAAGTATTCTACTCCGGCTGCCCTGTCAACTACAGGTACATCAACGGTTTTGATTCCATCTGAATGGGGCGATAATTACTATTTAACCATTAAGCACCGCAACAGCATCGAAACCACATCGGCGCTACCTGTTGATTTCTCAGGAGCAATAATCAGCTATGCATTTGATACACAGGCTCAGGCTTATGGCAGCAACATGGGTCTTATGATCGATGGAAGTGCTGTCATTTTTGCCGGTGATGAAGACCAGAGTGGACTCGTTGACGGAACTGATCTATCTGATATTGGTAACCTGGCTGATGCCGCTATCGGCGGGTATCTACCTCAGGATATCAACGGAGACGGTTTGGTTGACGGAGGCGATCTTTCCGCTGCAGGTAACAATTCTGATTACGCTATTGGAGCAGTTCTCCCATAGTAATCCATTTTAATAATTAGTTAGTAAAATGAAGAGGCTGTTTCGCTTGTTTGAAACAGCCTCTTCATTTTTTTTCTGACATCGTGAGCAGATTTTACTTCTATAGATCGATTTTCTGTATTTAAGAATAGAGTGTAAAAGTTTACCGAAAATCACAAAAGCAAAGAATTCTCTGATAATTTTAAGAAGATGTGAAAAATCATATTATTTTTGAACACGCAAGTATTAAAGATAACTTTCTCTCATCTAAATAATTTAATCTTAAAGAAGTATGAAAAAACGTATCATTCAGATTACCAATAGCATTCTGTTGTTTTTTATTATTTTGACACTTTCCCCGGTAAATGCGCAGGCACGAATTGCCCCACTTGATGTTTCTTCCGTAAATTACACTATCACAAATGTGGTTCTGGTGAGTGACAGAATCCTGGAATTTGATCTCTATTTAAAAGATACCGACGCCAGTCAACCATTTGAACTTTCAATTATACAAGCTGGCGTCCTTGTAAATAGTGAGATAATTAACGGTGGAAATATAACCACTGCTGTAGTCCCGGGTTTCTCTGACTTGATTGCCGCTCAGCAACTTACAACAGCAATCTGGGCGAAAGGTCCTACAACCAGCATTATTAAAATTACACCTAAGATTGGTCCAGGACCAGGAAACGGGACAAAAATTAAAACCACAGGTCAGGGGACAAGGATTTGTCGCGTTCGCATTACTAATTCTGTTCCGTTTGCCAAAGCGCGGCCAAATCTCGCATTCTGCTTTGCATCAGTCCCTTATCCAACCAAAGTTTTTCAGTATATCGGTCGGGTCGGTACTCAAGTAACAACCACTTCCAGCAATTGCTTTAGCGAAGGAGCAAACCCCGTGCTGAATGAATGATCTAATTCTTCATTTTTCAAGAACACCAATCACCTTTTGGTTTTCATGGAAAAGTCTATGAATTATTTTACCGATTTATTACAATCATTCATCGGAAAATTACTTCACCATATCGATAATACTTTTAAAAGCAGTATCGAGGGTTGTATTTTTGTTTCACTAACATTTAAAAGCAAAAATATGAAAGCAACAATATTTATATTACCCGCCATATTAGCTCTGCAAATTAGTATCCTTTTTGCAGGTAATGCTGAAACAAAAAGTGGTTTCATAAAAGAAACTTCTACTGTTTCCATCGAAAAACTGACTCCGAGTCTTGCTAAGGAAGCAGACTTTTCGACTACTCCATCAATTCCAAAAATGGAAAATTTGATTTTATCACCTGTAACTCCGAAAGAAGCAGACTTCAATGATAGTGAGGATACAACAGGAATTAACCTCCGAAACATGGCACCGCTAACTCCAGCAGAGGCGGATTTTGAATAGCCCAATTTTCCCATACTTTTCACAAACTTTCATAAAGCTGTCTAACAACAGCTTTTTTTATTTTTATTGTTTGCCAGCCGCTGTCAGATATGATATTTGCTTAACTTGCAACAAATAATCTCCCCAAAAATGAAAGTATTGATTAGCGTCTTTTTTATGATGAATCTGATTCAAATATCATTGAATGGCCAAAATGAAAACTCGTTTCAAAAAGGAGAAGATGCAAAAAATCCTGCTGATAAAATATTCTTTTACACACGGCAAATTGAAAAAGATGGAGGAAACTCAGTGGTTTACAACAATCGTGGAATTGCAAAGTTTGACATGAAAGATTATCAAGGAGCAATTCTTGATTTTTCAAAAGCAATTCAACTCGATCCCAAACAAGTCCTGGCTTACTTCAATCGAGGTAATTCAAGGTTAAACCTAAAAGAGTATCAGGCTGCAATCACCGATTACTCAAAAGCAATCGAACTAAATTCAAAAGATCCGAAATTCTTCATCAATCGAGGGTATGCAAAATATTCTGTAAAGGATTATCAGGGGGCAATTGAAGATTATAATAAAGTTCTTGGGTTAGAACCCAAAAATTCTTTAGCATATTTGAATCGCGGACTGGCGAAATATTCGCTTACCGACAATCAGGGAGCTATTTCCGATTATACAAAATCAATCGGATTAGACCTGCAAAATGCAATAGCCTACTTCAATCGGGGATTGGCCAGATATACTGCCAAGGATTATCATGGCGCTATTATTGATTACTCAAAAGCTATCGGGATAAACCCTAAAGATGCAAAATCTTACCATAATTTAAGTATCGCCTACTTTTCCCTGAATGATTTTGATAAAGCTATTACATATGGCTTGGCAGGATTGTCGATGGACCCACAAAATGCCCTGATTTACAACAATCTCGGTTATTTTTATATGGCGAAGGGAGATTATGGAAATGCAATAACCCAATTTCAAAAATGTTTAAAAATCAACAACAAATATTTTGATGCCTCTTTAGGTCTCTCAATGACTTATTATTATAAAAATGATAAAACCACAGCTAAAAAATACTTAAAAGAAGCACAAGTTGCTGAGCCTAATCTTTATAATGGAATGATCGGAGTTGCGGAAATAGAAAAAACCGGATATGCCATTTCGGATAAAAAAAGGGAGACCCTTAAGAAAATGTTTGAAGATTTGAAATAAATACTTCTTCAACGTAATAGGGTCTAAATTATAAATAACATTCGGTACTATCATGGCCTTCAATAAGATCTGTTTAACTGGTTTAAAAGATACAAATTGAGCGAGATAAAGATCATCGGATTTGACGCTGACGATACACTTTGGGTAAATGAATTGTATTATAAGGAGATAGAGAAAGAATTCTGCGATTTAATGGCAGATTATTTACCTCCTGAAGAATTATCAGAAGCCCTTTTTAAGACAGAAATTCAAAACCTGGAATGGTATGGTTATGGGGCAAAAGGTTTTTTACTTTCTCTCATAGAGACAGCCATAAGCATTAGTAAAGGCAATGTTCCGATAGCAAGTATTGAGAAAATAATTTCAACTGTAAAGATCTTATTAAACCGGGAGATAGAAATACTTGATGGGGTAGAAGGGTTATTGCCACAACTTCAGAAACAATATCATTTAATCATTGTAACCAAAGGAGATTTGTTGGACCAGGAACGAAAACTGAAAAAATCAGGGCTGATGCCATATTTCCATCATATTGAAATTATGAGTGATAAACAGGAAGCTGATTACCAAAAATTGCTAAAAAACTTGGGAATTCTGCCTGAGGAATTTCTAATGGTAGGCAATTCCTTAAAATCAGATATTTTCCCGGTTTTGGCTATTGGCGGAAAAGCAGTGTATGTACCTTACCATACCACCTGGCAACATGAAACGATAGAGGAAGTTCCCGGATTTGAATACCAAACAATAGAAAAAATAAGTGATCTCATTCATCTTCTCCCAAAATGAACCAACTTCTTGGTTCAATAACTGAGAATTCACCACCAAAATACTGTCTTTCCCTATCCTGGCATTCAACCGGAGGAAATATTTCTCTCTGCAAACGCCTCATGTGGTTAGTTTTACCATATCTCAGCTGCTTTTAGAGTTCCGGACTTCTATTTTCATTTTACCTGGCAACAATTATTTTGATAGATTTGGAAATTCTTTCTGAAACCAGATTGGAAAAATAAATCCCATTTGGTAATTGCTCGATAGAGAAAGGAAGGTAATAAACTCCTTTACGAAGATACCCTGAATAAATTTTCTGCACCCAGATACCTTTATTATCATACAAGTTAATAGTAATACCCATATCCATAGCCAATTCAATTGATATTGATGCTTTCGCTGAAGCAGGGTTTGGGGAACAATTGTAACGGATGGGATCATCATTTTTGACTTCCTGAACGGCTAAAAAAGAAATGTAGTGAGCCAAAACACGGTATCCAAAGAAAGAAATTGCCTGATGACTATCATCATCACCCATAAAAATAGTCCCGTTTTGATTCTGAATCCAATTTTGCCCGTCCCAACGATAATAATCTCCTGTCAATGCTTTCCCGTTAGAATTATATGTGTTTTCGAATTTTTCATAGTTACTCCAGGTTAAATTAGTCCAGGCTTCACCTATGTTTGACAATCTGTTTCCATTATTATCATAGGTGTCCGAATAGCGCCGAAAATTTGACCAGCTTCCGCTAATCCATTCTTCCCAAAGTTCCGCCACGATTTTCCCGGTTGTATTATATGTGAAGGAGTATTTCCAGGAATCTGACCAAGTCTCATTTTCCCAAATTTCCCAGATTTGCAAAATATTGTTTTTAGTTAAATCATAAGTATATGTGGCTTTTTCATAATTCTCCCAGTTTCCGTTTGCCCAGTTTTCCCATAGGTAGGTTAAAACATCGCCATTTGAATCAAACGTGTAAGTATCTTTCCAGGCATTCACCCAGCTCCCATTAATCCAATTTTCCATAAGTTCATCAAGCATATTTCCATTAAAATCGTAAGTGTCTGTTGCTCTCCATGTGTTCACCCAGGTTCCGCCAACCCAGTTTTCCCAACGTCTTGATACCATATTGCCAACGGAGTCATAAGTATCTGTAGATCTCCATGAATTCGCCCATATCCCTGCTGTATCCCAGTTTTCTACAAGGTATATAATGACATGCCAGCTTGCATCGTAAGCATAGGTTTCTTTTGAGGAATTAACCCAATTCCCATAAACAAGTTTTTCTCTGATTGTGTTTAAAATTTTTGCTTCCGCGTTATAGGAATAAGAGAGGCGCAAAGTACTGTCAGTTGTGGAGAAAACAAAGACAGTATCAAATTTGAATAGTATCTCTTTCTGAAAATTAATCTGTGACTCACAACAATCTATATTCTCCTTTACATAATTATTATTAAAGGTCGAGGGACATTTTGGGAAATGATGGCCTTTTTGTACACTATAAAGACGTTTGAATGGTAGGGTTGGATTATTTTCCCCAACTAAACATTGACTCCAAAATGATAAAAATATAAGAATACAGATGAATGTGATATAAAAGATTTTTTTCATAATCCAGAAATTAAGGTTCGGCAATCAAATATAATCATTTTTCCAAATTCAAGGTTTCATCTGTTAGAAAAGACAGCCTTATGCCGTATTCATAAGATTCTGTGTACTTATCCATTCCTTAACAATGTGTGGATTTCTTTCCCTTTTATATCCTTTGATTGATATCATTGTGCAAAATCAAACAGTTGTTCGGTTTTTTTGCAAAACCGCTGCCCGAAATCACCCTACTCTGATCAAATAATAATTTTGTCTGCTAATAAACGAATTTTTTAGCTTTCATTATCAGATGTATATATAATAATTTCTCCGTTCCCGTATTTATGGCACATCGTTTGCTTTCCATTCTATCAACCCACAAAAATTTAAAATTTACGAACTATGAAAAACAAGATTACATTGTACCTTTTTATGCTTACGCTTATAAGTATAAACTGTTTTAATGCATCTTCGCTTTTTGCCCAGACCGGCAATTTAACGAAAAATACAACGCTTGACGCAACAATAACCGGAGAAAGTAAGGTTTGCGAAGGCACTATGGATGTCGTTTACAAAACCGAATCAGGAATGATCAATTATGAATGGGAGGTTTCCAGAGGTGGTATTATCAACTCAGGACAAAGAACAGATGTCATTAAAGTTGATTGGAGTCTTGCAGGAGATCAAACAGTTTCTGTAAAATATAGCGAACCGCCAGGTACTGGTAATATCATTTCAGGATCTCTTTCGGTTAGTGTGGATCCTTTTCCTGGTGATGCCGGAACAATGACCGGGCCTGTAAGAGTTTGCCAGGGTGATGTAGAAGTAATTTATTCTGTTCTGCCAATTTCTTCAGCGCTAAGTTATGTATGGCTGATCCCGGATGGGGCAAGTATCATTTCCGATATTACAAATACTATCAAGGTTAACTTTTCATTAACTGCTTCTCCTGGCAATGTTGCTGTATATGGACTAAATACTTGCGGCAAGGGAAATGTTTCTGAATTTTATCCGGTCATGGTAAATGAGATTCCACCAACGCCGGTGATAACTATTTTTGGCAACCTGCTACAGTGCAACGCTGCTGATGGGAATCTTTGGTATCTTAATGGAGAACCGATTCCCGGGGCAACAAAACAAGAATACGAGGCAACTCAAACCGGCCGGTATTATTCAATTGTCACTCTTGGTGGATGCAGTTCAGCTGCCTCCAATAAAGTTGATTTTGAGGTTTTGTCGACCAAAACAAAGGTTATGGAAGGATCAGATTTCCAGATCTATCCAGTCCCTAATGATGGTCAATTTATTGTAAAGTGCACTGATCTGGATAAAACCAATTTGAAGATCCAGGTTTACAACAATTTAGGTATGGTTGTCTACGAAAAAACTGAAATTCAATGGGACGCTAATTCTTCCTATTTTGTTGACCTGAACCCTATTTCTGCTGGCACATATGCAGTTATTGTACAAAACGATAAATATCATTTAATGAAAAAATTGATTATCACTAAGTAAATGCACACATATACATTCATGAAAGGGGCTGTCCATTAAGGGCGGCCTTTTTTATTGGTTATCTTGTCTCGTTCAACCTGAATTTTTCTGCCACCCTTTCCAAAGAAAATCTGTACACATAAAAATCAACCCTCCTGAATAGGATGAGTTGACCTAGATATTTTCTTAGTCTGATATCATTCTGCAAAAACAAACAGTTGTGCGGTTATATTTATCAACGCTGACCGAAATCAGCCTCTCCGGATCAAATATTGCTTTTCTCTGACAATAAAGTATTTATATGTATTTCATCTTCAGGTGTATATGAAATTATATTTAAGTTTCAGGAATTGTGGCACACCGTTTGCGTTTTTATCTTCTCACACTACAACTTTTATAATACGAGCTATGAAAAGCAAGACGAGATTGTACCTTTTTATGCTACCGCTTATATGCATGAGCTGTTTTACCGGAACCTTCCTTCTTGCACAAACCGGTGATCCTGTTTTGGATAAACAACTGAATAATGAAAAAACACTTTCTAATAACTATTTAGTTTTTGGTTATTCTTATCCTACCAGCAATAATAAATTAGTGCTTAACAATGGCGCAATCAGCCTCAATTTTACATCTGCTGGTTGGTTTAAGGACGATGGATCACACACAATCACAAACCCCAATTACATCGCGGGTTTTTGCTCTAATTCATTTCGTAACTTTTTCTCATTTGATCTGAGTGGGATAACTGAGCCCATCACAAGTGCTGTACTTCAAATTCAGAAATACACAAGTGTTCCGGCAACAGGATACGCTGTTTGGCAACTTTTTGATGTCACCTCATCATTTGAATTAATAAATACAGATTATTCATCGGCTTTGGGCAATCTTTCTGATGGCCTTGCCATCTATAATGATTTGGGGAGTGGGATTCCTTATGGTAATGACACTATTGATGGCAATCTTTCCACTAATACGATCATCACAGCAGTACTAAATAGTTCCGCTATTGCTGCTTTAAATGCAACTGTTGGAGGATCTTTTATAATTGGGGGAAAATCTGATATTTATTTCCCTCATCTTCCCCCAACTGCAACTACTGCTTCAGCAACAAATGTTCAAATCAACAACGCAATACTGAATGGATCTGTAAATCCTAAAGGAACTCAAACATCTGTAAGTTTTAAATATGGAACAGTTTCAGGAAACCTGCTTTCAGAAGCTCCTGCGTCACCTGGTACCCTTTCGGGGAATAGCAGCGTTTCTGTTAGTGCAAGCATGATTGGTCTGACAGCTAATACTGCATATTATTTTCAAGTAAAGGCAGTTAACGCAGATCTGATAACAGTTTATGGAGAGGAAAAAACATTCACAACAAATTTTGAGCTTATTAAGCCGCCTGCACCTGTTTCGCCAACTCCACAAAGCTTCTGTTCAAGTGCAACAATCGCCAGTCTGGTAGCACAGCCACCGTTGGCGTGTGAAGTGCTTTGGTATGATGCACCCATCCAAGGGAATCTGCTTTCAGATTCATTTGAATTAACTTCTGGTGTTACTTACTATGCTGAATCATTCGAAAGTGGTATAGGATTATCAAGCCTGACCAGAACTGCGGTGACAGTTATTATTTATGATGCCCCAATACCTACTATTTCCGGACCAGACATTGGTTGCCTCAATTCAGGAATCTCTGTATTTTCTACGGAGTCAGGAATGACAAATTACGCTTGGTCAGTATCAACAGGCGGAATTATTAAATGTGGAGGTGGAATAGCAGATAATACAGTTTCAGTAGCATGGAATGCAGTTGGAACACAAATGATACAAGTAAATTATTCAGATGTTACAGGTTGTAATGCCAATTCGCCAACAATGAAAGACATCGAAGTACACCCATTGCCAGTGCCCACGATTACAGGTACTTCCTTGGTTTGTGAAGGAGCAGATGATATTACATATAAAACTGAACCAGGAATGAACGGTTATTTATGGATAGTTTCTGCAGGTGGAAATATTACATCCGGAGGAAATCCGACCAGTGATTCTGTTTCTGTACAATGGAATATTCCCGGGCCTCAGGCAATCAGTGTCGTATATAATGATACCAATGGGTGTACCGCAGCTTCCCCTACAATTTTAAATTTAACGGTCGAACCATTACCAATTCCAACAATTGCAGGAAATGCAAATGTTTGCCCGGGAACCTCGGGGGAGTTTTATACTACACAAACAGGAATGATGAATTATGCATGGAACGTATCATCAGGAGGAACTATTATTTCAGGAGGAACTTCAATTAGCGATATCACAGTTGTTGTCTGGAACAACCCAGGACAGCAATCGATAAGTGTAAACTATACAAACGGCAACGGATGCAGAGGGTCAGAATCAACAATATATTCCGTTTTTGTCGCCCAACAGATAGTCCCAACAATAACAGGAAATATTAATATTTGTGAAGGCGCTGTTGATGTTGTGTACACAACAGAAACCGGCATGATTAATTATGAATGGTCCGTTTCAAGTGGGGGCACCATCACATCAGGAGAAATGACTGATTCAATTACAGTTATGTGGAAAAGTGCAGGAGCTCAAATAGTTTCTATCAAATATTACGATCCATCTGGTTGTGGAATAGCCAGCTCAGCCTTTCAGCCGGTAACCGTCAATCCATTACCCGTTCCGCAGATCATGGGGTTGTCCCGGATATGCATCAACGCTGATTATTTTTCTTATGAAACAGACCCCGGGATGACAAATTATAATTGGTCAATAACAGAAGGAGGTGTAATAGAATTTGGTGCAGGTTCATATCACATTCTGGTTTCCTGGAAAGATCCCGGAGAGCAAACACTGTCATTAAGTTATTCAAGTCCTGATGGTTGTAGCCCAATTGAACCTGCCTTTCTTAAGATCCATGTAGAGACCTTCCCGGATTCTGCGCAGATCATTGCTGGAAATCAAGAAGTTTGTCCAGGATCAATCGGCATTCATTACTCTACTATCCCGATAATGTATGCTGAAAATTATATCTGGAATTTACCTGAGGGAGCGTTAATTATGTCTGGTGCAGGAAGCAATTCAATTATAGTAAATTTTTCTTCCGGCGCCAGTTCTGGTGAGATTACCGTTTATGGGGAGAATCACTGCGGTGCAGGAATACTCAGTCATCCGTTGAATGTAACTGTAAACCAATTACCTGATGATCCAGGAACAATCAGCGGGCCTGCCGCAGTTTGTCAAGGAGAATCAGAGGCAATTTATTCTGTTCCACCTATTTCTACGGCAGCAGCATACATATGGACTATCCCTACCGGGGCAAGTATTATTTCCGGGGCAAACACGAACAGCATCAAGGTGTTGTATTCTGCAACATCTTCATCTGGCAATATTAGTGTTCATGGAACCAATATGTGTGGAGAAGGAAATAATTCTGCGAATTACGCAGTTTCCGTAAATGAGATTCCATCAACACCGGAGATAACTATTTCAGGAGATTTGCTGCAGAGTAATGTTCCTGAAGGGAACCAATGGTATTTTAATGGAGCGCTGATTCCCGGAGCTACAAGGATAAATTACCAGGCAACTCATAATGGTCGGTATTGGTCAGTTGTTATCATTGGAGAATGCCATTCGGATACTTCTAATAACATTGCAGTTTTTTTGACCGGAACAACAGAAAAAGAAGAGTCAGTTTTCCAGGTATATCCGATTCCTAATGATGGTCAATTTATTGTAAAGTTATGTGATCTGGATAAATCCAACTTGAAAATTCAGGTTTACAATACTTTAGGCATTGTTGTCTATGAAAAGAATAAAATTCAATGGGATGAAAATTCGGCTTATTTTGTTGATTTAGGTTCAATTTCTGCTGGCACTTATGCCGTTGTATTACAGAACGACAAGCATCATTTAGTAAAGAAAATGCTTATCAAGTAAATAAGTGTACAAATGTGCAAAATCATATCCACCCTTTGGCCCAATAATAGGCAATTGCAAAAAATTCCCTCATTATTAATTCCTCATACCGCAATTGAGTCCAGAACTGGTATCGGGCTGTAATATTCTTCCCTAAATCAGGAAGCCATTTTCGGCCTCCCAATCGACTATCAACAAAGGTGATATCTGATTCGATTGTGTTATCAAACGCAGGGAGGCCATCAACTGAGAGGAAACCGATTTTTTGGAAAGATAAAATTGCCCTATAGAGGTGTTCCGGGGAGGTGACAATTGCTATGGGTTGATTTATTTTTTTTATCATTTGAAAAATCAACAATGCCTGGGAGCGGGTATTTGTCCCGGAATCCTCGATCAGGATACGATCAGAAGAAATTCCGCGATGGATTAACTCTTTTTTCATCAGGTAAACCGAACTGAAACTATCTCTTGCATTTCCCGGCAATGCAATGATTACTTTAGCGAATTGAAAATGGTTTGCCAATTTAGCTGCATACCAAATCCGCATAAGCCCGGTTTCACTGGGCATTCCTCCTCCACCAAGAACAATAATGCAGTCGGGAGGGCGGTGTATTCCGGCTTTTTTGGAACTGAGCCCATACCAAGCCCTGAACGGAAGAGGGGTAAAACACAAGGAGAGAAGTATCAGGTAGAAACATCCGAATGAAATAAGGACATATTTAATTATTCGAATGATCATATTAAGTGTTCCTTTCCGGTTGTTCCGAAATATAGAGCACAAGAATCTATGCGGCCGGGAATATTTTCTTCTGAACTATTTCGCTAATCCCTTCTATGGGAATTCTTTCCTGCAACATGGTATCTCTGTCGCGAATGGTAACAGTGTTGTCTTGCAAAGTCTGGTGGTCTATCGTAATACAAAAAGGAGTTCCAATGGCATCCATTCGGCGGTAGCGGCGACCTATGGTGTCTTTCTCTTCATAGTAGCACTGGAAGCTGAATTTCAAAGAATCCATGAGCTCTCTTGCTTTCTCCGGCAAGTTATCTTTTTTCATCAATGGCAGGATGGCAACCTTAACCGGAGCTAATCTTGCAGGAAAATTCAGAACCACACGTTCACTACCATCCTCCAGTTTTTCTTCCCTGTAAGAATGGCTTAAAACTGCCAGGAAGGTTCGGTCGAGACCGATAGAAGTTTCCACAACGTAAGGAGTATAGTTTTCGCTGGTTTCCTGGTCGAAATATTGTAATTTCTTACCGGACAATTTTTGATGAGCCCCAAGATCAAAATCGGTTCTGGAGTGAATCCCTTCAAGTTCTTTGAAGCCAATTGGGAATTCAAACTCTATATCAGTTGCGGCATTCGCATAATGGGCCAATTTCTCATGATCATGAAAACGGTATTTCGAGGCTGGAATTCCCAATGAAGTATGCCATTTCATTCTTTCTTTCTTCCAAAATTCAAACCATTGAAGCTCTTCTCCGGGTTTAACAAAAAATTGCATTTCCATCTGTTCGAATTCACGCATTCGGAAAAGAAACTGGCGTGCCACGATTTCATTTCGGAAGGCTTTCCCTATCTGAGCAATACCAAACGGGATCTTCATTCTTGCTGATTTCTGGACATTCAGAAAATTCACAAAAATGCCCTGTGCTGTCTCCGGGCGTAAATAAATCATATTGGCATCTTCATTTACGGAACCCATCTGAGTGGAAAACATCAGATTGAATTGGCGGACCTCTGTCCAGTTTTTTGTTCCGGATACCGGACACACAATGCCTGTTTCCTCGATCAGTGCTTTAACATCTGCAAGATCATTCTTGCCTAATGAAGCATAAAAGCGCGTTTTGATGGAATCAATTTTCGCCTGATTTTCAACCACCCTTTGATTGGTGGTACGGTACATCTGTTCGTCAAAGGATTCGCCGAAACGTTGCCGTGCTTTTTCAACCTCTTTCTGTATTTTATCTTCAATCTTCTGCAAATGTTCCTCAACCAGGACATCGGCGCGGTATCTCTTTTTAGAGTCCTTATTATCAATCATCGGATCACTAAAAGCATCCACATGCCCGGAGGCTTTCCAGATGTCGGGATGCATGAAAATAGCTGAATCCAACCCAACAATGTTTTCGTGGTACCGGACCATTGATTCCCACCAATATTCCTTGATGTTGTTTTTCAGCTCTACGCCAAAAGGACCGTAATCATAAACAGCGCTGAGTCCATCGTAAATCTCACTCGAAGGAAAAACGAAACCATACTCTTTTGCATGAGAGATGATCTTTTTAAATAATTCTTCATTGTTTGCCATGCAGCAAAGATAAAAAAAAGAACTTACTCACAGAAGCTTCGTGTAGGGACAAAGAGACCTGTGTCCCGGGAATTGGCCGAATAGGTTTACCTAAAGGATGCTCAACTTCCCACTGGTTACCAGGGATGAATCATTCATGACCCGATAAACAAAAACCCCGGGGGATAAAAATGTGTTTTTAAGATAAATGACCGTTTTTTGATGAGAAAGAGGAACATTGAGCAGCAATTTCCCAAGGAGATTATACACTTCAAACGATAAATTATCATCATTCAGACCGTTGCTTTCAATGGTCATGGTTTCTCTTGCAGGATTCGGGAAAACGTTGAATTGAATGGTCTCCGGAATATGAGATGTCCCGGTAATAATATAACACTTCTCGTACGACGGATCATGGTACTTTGTTGTGTCATGCTCGGTAAAGCACACCAGTTTCGGGCTATCACCTACAATTCCGCAATAACCACTGTTCAGCACCCCCCTCAGGCTTCCGATACCTTCAATCCATGTATCCGTGCAATTATATGCTGAGTCCTGCAGGATAAATTCCCTGCGCTGTTCTCCGTTGAGCAGTGTTGTCAGGAAAATCGAATCAACCCGATAGGTATCCTCAGGATATTGAAGAACAAGAAGATCCCCGACCTGCAAATTGAAATTGTAGAGAAGGTGTTCTTCGGATGTATATGTGTTTCTTAAAAAAACCTGTCTTTGCTGGTCTTCCCTGATAAAAGAATTGAGGGCCCAGACAGTTCCAAGGGAATCTGCTGAATTCCACACCTTTTTATACTGGATGCCGTCAAGCAGGGTATCCCCGCTAATCTTTGTATATTCAGAAAAAGTGTACCATTTACCTTTGCAGTAGTCATGGAATGTACTCCATGTTTTTCCGGTATCAACGAGCGGAAAATAAACCTGGCCAAAAGACATCTGGTAGGAAGACATCACTATGAGTAATGTAAAAAATCGTTTCATACAATTTTCTTTTATGTAAAAATATGAAGATCCGGATTATTTTACAAGAGAAGAGGGCAATTTTAACTTTTTTACTGTTTGAAAATCAAATTTATGGTCATTTGTCTTAACTATAACATTCACCCCGGAATGATCGACCTTGATCTCAATTTGTCTTGATTTGCAAATATTTATCAGGGTAATCGCCTTTTCAATTCCATCCCCTCTGCGGTAATTTACCACTTCATCCGGCAAAGCCAGGCGGTTGCCATCATAAATTGATTCGTTGGGCCAGGAGTTTAATTCCTGATAAACCGCTTCCATGTCTGACTTCAGAAAATATTCGATGGAAACAGGGTTCCTTTCCAAAGCTGCCTTCAGAAATGGCTCCCAGTCGCAGGAATCCATATAACGGCCGGCATAAAATGCAAGATCCGCCAAAATAGAAATTGTACGGATGCCAGACAGATAAGCCATGATCTCTTCCCTTGTCTGACTGGTTGAAAGGATAAGATGATATGATTCGGAAAAATATTTATTTGAAGAGGGAAGTTTGGGAACTGTATGAACAAATTTTTTCAGATCACCTATAAAGTCTTTGTTTGATGCAAGTTGGGGAAATTCCTGTTGAAAAAGTTCAAAGAATTCCTTGTTGGATTTCCGGGTAAAAATAAAATTATCGGAAGAAATCACAGCCCTGTCTTTTTCTATAATATTCGAAAGATCTTCTTCGTCAATTTCACAGAGCAGTTTCCGGGAGGATTTATCCCCAATCTTGTGTTTACTGTCATGTTCATAGGCAAATGCTTTCTCCAACCGGATATATTTTATCTGGTTCACGCAAGGAAAGCTTAGTTGAAACAAATTCTGGTATCGCGATACAGACCGGAGGAAATTTGTGAAGATTTCAAAATTCACAGGAGTTTCCAGAAATCCTGAAAGCCTTTGCCTGAAAAGAGTATATTTTGTTTCTTCAATTGTTGCTTCTGAATAGACTGAATGTATGAAGCCTGTTGAATGTGCGACAATAGTCACTCTTTCATGTTCTAATGCCCGTCTGGCTAAGGCAGAGAGTTCGGTTCCGTTAAACCACATAGCTTTCGTCACGATTCGACGGTTGTTTGTGATAACCCCCTCATCGACAAGGACAAAATTCTGTGAATGAAGAGGGGTTCCCATTAAAAAGATCTTTTCGAGTGGAATCTTTGCAACAATAAACAGAGCTGCGGCATATAAGCAGGCAAGTGAAACACACTCCCCGGCTCCGGTCACATGTCCTGGTTTAAGCCGGAAAGCATCCATGGCTTCTACTGTTTCAGTCTTCCAATATGGGATGATATCACTTTCGTATTTATCAAGCCCAAAATGCTTTCGGATATCCATATCGAAATAATATTTATCCCCCTCATATCCAAACAAAGCATTTGATTGTTCCAGGACTTCGGCATCCATGAAATCCTTAAACCGGCTAATTTCTATTTGTTTATCAGTTAATCCCCAGGTGTCAAGGTCAAGGTTGAAGTCATAGTGATCCATGATATATTGTTTCACCCGGTGAATCTTTTTCAGCGGCCCCATCTTATCTATATCAACAAACCAGTTATCATCCCTCCATTTCCAGATAACCGGAGACAGGATGTTGGCAATCACCAAGGAGTAAAGTAATTCAGGAAAAATAAAGATCTCCATGTCGGAGAGGGTGAAAGCAGAAGAAAATTTCTCGCGTTGTTTTGGATCCATTTACAAAAGGAACAACTAATTCTCTATGATGATTTTTTCAACCTGATTTGCATCTTGTCCCGTCAAATAGAAGAAATACATACCCGGGCTCAGGTTGGAGATATCCAATTTGAAATTTGCATCAGGTGCAATTCCTCGTTTTTCCAACACAATATTTCCCATAGAGCTATATACTTTCAGGTCTGTTTTCATTTTCGCCACAGGGATGATTGTTATAAAACCACTTGCAGGATTGGGGTAGAAGATAGCCATTTTATGTGTTACTGCTTCTGCAACTGCAACTGGAGGGAATACGGTAACTGATAGATCAGAAGAGAAAGATCCGCCACCACAGGAATTGACTCCCTGAACTTTTACTGCGGCTGGTCCAGTATAATAAAAATTCCAAGTTATTGTTCCAGTGGATGTTGTTCCTGTAAAAACGCCAGCCTCGGCAGGTGTTACCGCCCAGCTGTATGATGTAGCATAGGTGCCACCGGTTGTTGCGTAATTGCTGGACGTGCCGGCATTTGTTTGTCCGGGACCTTGGGGTGTGGCAGGCATATTGGGTGCCTGTGGATCAACAAGGATTACAACAGAGCCATTCATAATCATACTGCAAGTAGTTAATGTATTCATAGCCTGAACAGTATAGGTTGCAGCGGTTGTTTGATTTCCGAAGGAAAGTGTTCCTCCTGTTCCGGGAATAACGGTCGAAGTAGCTGTTCCGTCTTTGCAGAGCGTATAGTTTGTGTTAACTTCTGATCCGGAAAGCCCAACAGGTAATCCAGTTCCGCCAACTGCACAGTAAGTACCTCCTCCGGTTACATTATACTGAGCTGGACCACTCACAACATTGATGGTAACAAAAGCTGACCAGGGTCCATTGCATCCATTA
The DNA here is from genome assembly GCA_903915465.1 of uncultured Bacteroidales bacterium. Taxonomy (GTDB): domain Bacteria; phylum Bacteroidota; class Bacteroidia; order Bacteroidales; family FEN-979; genus FEN-979. The sequence goes on from CAIWTA010000141.1 coordinate 22,178, forward strand.
TTTACTGCCATTACATGAAGTTGGGCAGTGCCAAGGTAAGTATCGTTCCAATCGATTGTGGCTGAAGTCCAGGTGGAGGTCAGGGTTCCGGCAGTTGTCGGGAGTAATTCCCAAATATAGGAAGACGCTGGACTTGTTCCTGTTGAAAGGTAATTAGTATTCGGAGAATTCAGACAAAGTTGCGTCGGACCAGTAGGGGTTCCAGGCGTTCCTGGCTGTGCACTAAGTGTAATGTTTAAAGGCGGCGACCATAATCCATCGCCACAACTGTTGCTGGCTTTAACTTTCAACACTGCACTTCCCTGGAATGCATTATCCCAGTTTATTGAACAAGATGTGTTGTTGGGAGTGATAATCCCTGCTGAGGATGGCTGAAGGTCCCACCCATAAGAAGCAGCACCCGGGACAGTAAGAATGATATAGGTCTGGTCAGGCGGATTCGCACACATGCCGGTGGCACCCACAGGTTGTGCTGGTGCAACAGGAACAGAATTGATAACGAGATAAGAGGGAACAGACATTTTATTCCCACGGTTTGTGGTTGAATTCCACGCAGTCAGAGTAGCATCAAATGTTCCTGCAGTATTGTAGGTAATACTGGGATTTGCAGTGGAAGAAGTGCCAGGCGTTCCACCTGGTAAAGTCCACTGATAAGCATTAACTCCAGAACCTGAACTGGTATAATTGACAATTACCGGCGCGCATCCCGTGGTTGGGGTTCCTGTAAAGCTTACTGATACAGGAGGAGGTAAAGCATTCAAGGCAATTTTGGTTCCATTATAAATCTCTTTTGTCCCAAAATCCTGAACAAATGCAACCAGCTCACAATTGCCAGCAACCCAACTTGGGTCTTTGGTAAAACTGAGGTTGATAACCTGAAAATCACCATTATCAAATGAAATTCCTGTTCCAGTTTCATTTGGTACCATTATTCTTTCAACAAAATCTACTACTGTCATACACTGTCCGCTTGGTGGCCATGCTGGGCTTGTGATAATGTTTGATTCTGTAAGAACGAGATGTGCCTTCAAATTTGCGCCGGAGACAGTTGCTGTTTTTTTGATAGAAAGCGTAATGTTGTAAGTGTTTCCTGAGTTCGTTCCTGAAATATCAATATACATTGGAGACTGTACAGCAGCCCTCTGATTATACATTGTCAGATAGGATGAGTAAGTATTTCCACTGCCGCACGTTTTTCCACCGACTCCGGTTGTATTTGGCCCATCAAATTGGTCGTTGGGATACCCAGGAACATTATAATATGTGTTTCGCGCATTCGATGCAGTATTAGCATATGGATCACCGTTGTGGTACTCAATTATTGCAACATTTGCGCCACCGGAAAGAAGTTGTTCTGCACCCAGGGATGCGCCGGGACAATATTGGCACCATGTTCCGGTAGCAATTTCAAGCACAACCATGGTTCTTGGAATTAACTGTGCATAAATAAAGCTCACAGAACAAAGAAAAAGTAAAGACAGAAGAATTCGTTTCATTGGAAAGAGATTTTATGGTTAGTATAGAATGGTTTGTACAAAAATAACAATAATTCCGACAAGTAATTTTGAAAAGGAAATTTCTTATTTTTGCGGGTAACTCACAAATAAATCCTTTCGCCATGTACTATTCCGGATTAGAAATTATTGAAATCGCTATCAGGATCGAAGAAAACGGTTATTCTTTCTACAAAGTGGCTGCTGAAATGTTCGCTCAACAGAATGACAACAAGTCTCTATTCCTCGATCTTGCTGAGAAAGAGATGATCCATATTGCCATTTTTCAAAAACTTGCCGGGAAATTTGAAGCTGAAGAATTTGAATTCAAGATGGAAGACGAGTCTGATTATATTAATCACCTTGCCGATACCCATATTTTCGGGAAAAAAGATGCCGGAATTGAACTTGCAAAAACTATCAAAACCCCAAAAGAAGCGCTTGAAATTGCATTAAAGTTTGAAAATGAAAGTGTTGCGTTCTATACGGAACTATTAAAACGGACGCAGACGGTTGCCAGGGGACTGATTCTGCAGATTATCGAAGAAGAAAAAGAGCATGCGGCTGAAATCATGCGGTTCTTATAAACTACAGAAGGTCCATCATCAAAAATGGAAGGATTCCAAGAATGACGGTAAGGATGGACAAAAAAATGATGGCCGTTTTATAAGAGATAGTTGTCACAAATTTTTCGCCATTTCCTTCTTTCAGATACATCGTAATAATTGGTTTGAAATAATACCCGACGCTTACCGCAGACCCCAGCACTGCAAGAATAACCAGCCACAGATATCCTTTTTCCAAAGCTGCCATAAACAGGTAATATTTCCCCATAAAGCCTGCCAGCGGAGGAATTCCGGTCAGAGACAGGAGTGCTATTGTCAGGCATAAAGCTTCCAAAGGGTTCGTTTTAGCCATTCCTTTAAAAGAAGAAAACTGGTCATTCCCTTTTGTTCCCCGGATCAAAATTAGAATCCCGAAGGCAGTCACCGAAGCTATTGAATATGCAGCAGAATAAAAAAGCAATGCATTTGCCGTGCGGGAATTAAATGCGATTACGGCAAGAATCATATACCCGGAATGAGAAATGCTCGAATAAGCAAGCATTCGCTTAAAGTTTGGCTGGTAAAGCCCTGTGAAATTTCCTACAATAATTGTCAAAACAGCCATTATCCACAAGAGGGTTTCCCATGTCTCGTGAATCGCCGGAAAGCCGCAAACAAACAACCTGTACAAGGCTATTATACTGGCTGTTTTTACAACGGTTGCCATGAAAGCCGTCAGCAGCGTCGGGGTTCCTTCATACACATCAGGAGCCCAGAAATGAAAAGGGACAATTGCAATTTTAAAAGCCATTCCGGTAATCATCAAAAAAAGACCAGCCTGAAAAAGGGGAGAAAGATGGTTTGTATTATTTGCTGTGTATTGGGCGATCACGGCAAGATTGAAAGATCCTGAACCCGTATAAATCAGGACTATGCCAAACAAAAGGAAACAGGATAGAAAAGACCCTAAAAGAAAATATTTCAGCGTTGCTTCATTGGAAGTTATCGCTTCTTTATGACTTCCGGCGAGCACATACAATGATATGGAAAGGGTTTCGATCCCAATGAACAGCATGATCAGGTTTCCAAAGGAGGTCATGATGACACAACCAACAAGGGCAAATATCATGATGGCAAAGATGTCGTCAAGTGAACGCTGAACAGCGGCATAGTAAATCCCGGCGAACATGAAGATCAGAAACGTTATGAATATCAGCAGCGCTGTGAAAGCAACAGCAAAGTTATCAATGATCAACATTTCATTATAGAAATGTGCATTGGAATTCCAGGAACCTATGGTTGCAAACAAAGAAATCAGTAAACCTAAAAAGATTGTAGGTAACTGCCATGATTTCTTCTTAAGAATCCCTTCCGCCAGAACGAAAACTCCCAATAGAGAAAGTATAATCAGTGTCGTCATCTGTTTTTTATCCGTGTACAAAATACAGCATCTCCTTAATCGCCGGCTCTGCCAGATGCAAATAGAAACCCGGGAAGATCCCGATCCAGAAAACCATGATTACAAGAGGAATCATTGGCAACGCTTCAAGCCAGGTAAGGTCCTTCATGTTGGAGGTCAATTCTACTGGTTCACCGAACATGGTTTGTTGATACATCCGTAACATATAAACCGCGCTCAAAATTATTGTTATTCCGGTAACTGCCGCAATCCAGTGATTATATTCAAAAATCCCAAGCAGAATTAAAAATTCCCCAATAAATCCATTGGTCATTGGCAAAGCGATGCTGCCAAGGAGGAAAATCATAAAGAAAACCGCAAGAAATGGGGCTTTTAATGCAATTCCTCCCAACCGTGAAATCTCCGTGGTTTTTAAGCGGATTTCGATACGATCTATAATCATAAAAAGACCAACTATATTTATTCCGTGGGAGATCATCTGGATAACAACTCCATTGAGTCCTATTTCTGTCATTGTAAACACTCCTGCAGAAATAAGTCCGACATGGGCAATGGATGAATATGCGACAAGTCTTTTTAAATCTTTCTGCCTGATGGCGATGATCGATGCGTAAATAATCCCAACCACAGCAAGGATGATGATGATAAATCCCCAATTCTGCATCACAATCGGACAAATTGGAAGCAAAAACCTGAGCAATCCATAAATCCCCATTTTCAGCATGATCCCTGCCAGGATCATTGTACCTCCGGAAGGTGCAACGGTGTATGTATCCGGTTGCCAGGTATGAAGCGGGAAAATAGGAATTTTAATGGCAAATGCCAGGAAAAATGCCAGGAAAATCCAGGCCTGTTCTTTCGAAGATAATATAGCTGAAGTGAGAGAATGCAGGTCGAAGGAGTGCGGTAAAGGTGTCCTGAAAAACAAGTAGATCAGGCCGACCAGCATAAAAAGGCTTCCGGTAAATGTGTATATGAAAAATTTTAATGTAATCCTGATCCGGTCATTTCCACCCCAAATGGCGCAGATAAAATATGCCGGAATTAACGCCAACTCCCAGAAAATGTAAAACAGCATGCCATCATAAGCAGAGAAAACGCCGATAAATGCCATTTCCATAAGCATTATCAGCCCGTATAATGCAGAAGGGTTGCGGTATCTGTGCTGAATGGTTGTAAGGATGATTAAAGGAATCAGAAAAGTAGTGAGCAGAACCAAAAGAAGGCTGATCCCATCCAGTCCAAACCGCAAACTGATTCCTAAATTTTCGGCTGAACCAAGATAAAGTAATAGCTGGCAGTTACATTTTGTGGTAAAAAGAAAAAGGCCATAAGCTGAGATAAGGAATTGCGTCACACTTCCTGCAACGGCTATGATTTTAATCCATTTTTCAGTATTCAAAAGGAATAGGATCAGGGCGCAGATCAGTGGAAATATTATGAGCAATCCTGTTATCATTTTATATCAGCATTATGTTAAAAATCAGTATACCGATTATCCCTAAAACCATCACGAAAAGATAAAAACCAACATGCCCCGTTTGAAGAAAACGTAGAATATTCCCGACCCGGATAGCTAAATTTCCAATGCCATTGATGATCCGGTCTATGAATCTGACTTCAACCCATCGATAGAAGACATCTGAAAGGTACATTGTTGGTTTTACAACCAGGATTTCATAAAGCTCATCAATAAAGAACTTATTCACTACCAGCCTTTTAATAAACGATTGTTCAACTTTCTTGTCTCCGGATAGTATCTGATTTTTACCAAACATCGAATATGAGATCAAAATCACAATCAGGACAGTTGTCATGGTAAACCCGGCGAGTAATAATTCTGTAAGCTGATCCGGTAAGTGGGGTGAACTTTGCATGAGTGCCATTGAATCTGCGAAGACCGGGTTAAGGTAACTGCTTAGCCATGAAGAAATTCCGGTATATTCAGGCAAATCCATTAAACCCCCGGCAAACGAGAGGAAAGCAAGGATGACCATCGGAAAAATCATGGCAACCGAAGATTCATTTATTTGTTCGCGTTTTTCGTCTGATCCCCGAAAGGCACCGGAAAATACAAGGAAGAGCATTCTAAACATATAGAACGAAGTCAAAACGACTCCAACAACAGCGAATGCCCACAGTATCAAACTATTTCCAAAGGCTGCACTTAATATCTCATCTTTAGAAAAAAATCCGGCAAAAGGAGGAATTCCGGCAATTGAAATGGTTCCAATAAGGAACGTCCACCAGGTTTTGGGTAAATACTTCCTCAAACCGCCCATTTTTCTGATATCCTGCTCTCCTTTCAGCGCATGAATCACACTTCCTGCACCAAGGAAGAGAAGGGCTTTAAAAAAAGCATGGGTGGTGAGATGGAACATGGCCCCGGTAAAGGCACCCAGTCCCAATGCCATGAACATATAACCCAACTGGCTGATCGTTGAATAAGCAAGGATCTTTTTTATGTCATTTTGAAAAATTGCGACGATCCCTGCAAAAAGAGCAGTAAAAAGACCAACGAAAATGATTACCATCATCGTGGATGGAGCAAGGACATACAGGATGCTCGAACGTGCCACCATGTAAACACCGGCAGTCACCATCGTGGCTGCGTGGATTAATGCAGAAACCGGGGTCGGACCAGCCATGGCATCGGGGAGCCAGGTATATAGCGGGATTTGGGCACTTTTTCCCACAGCTCCAAGAAGCAGAAGTAATGTGATCGCGATCAGGATTCCACTACCGGCAGGAATATTTTTAGCCAGGTGAAATATTTTCAAAAAATCAAGGCTCCCGAAGGTTGTGAATAGGAAAAACATACCAAGAAGAAATCCAAGGTCGCCTATCCGGTTCATGATAAAGGCTTTTTTTGCTGCATTGTTAAAGTTGTGATCCTTATACCAAAAACCAATCAGCAGGTAAGAGCATAGCCCGACTCCTTCCCATCCAATGAACATGATTGCGTAATTGGAAGCCATGACAAGCAACAACATGGAAAAAACAAAAAGGTTCATATATGCAAAAAACCGGTTCTGCCCTTTGTCCTCTTTCATGTATCCTATCGAATAAACATGAATAATAAAACCAACGCCTGTAATAATCAATAACATAATACAGGTTAACGGATCGACAAGAAGGTCGAAATTAAGGGTGATTCTGTTGATGGAAATCCAGGTAAAAAGGTGATGAATCTGTGGCCCGGTCAGGTGTTGCGTAAAGATGGTTGTAAAGACTGAAAGCAGAAAGGAGATCAGGATTGTTCCCGAGGCAATTATTGCAGTGATCCTTGGAGGAATAAGTTTAAACCCAAGACCTGAAAGTAAAAATCCGGCAAGAGGGAAACAAAGGATCAGAGCCAATATAAATGTCATAATTACCATTTCAATTTATTCAGTACATCAATATCGATGGAACCTGTTGTTCGGTAGATCACGACAATGATGGACAATCCGATTGCCACTTCGGCTGCAGCCACGACCATAATAAAGAAGACGAAAATTTGCCCTGCCGGATCATTCATATATGCCGAGAAAGCCGCCAGCAACAGGTTAACTGAATTTATCATCAACTCAATAGACATCAGGATTGTTAAAGCATTCCTTTTTATCAAAACACCTGTTACTCCAATACAAAACAGAATTGCACAAAAAACCAGGTAGAAGTTTATTGGGATTATTTGCAAGTTTTGGGTGAAGGTTATCATTCAGCTGTTTCTAATGTTTCGTACACCATATTTTGTTATATCTGTTCATTCTTTCCCAGGAGAACTGCTCCTACCATTGCTGTTAAGAACAGAATTGAGGACAATTCAAATGGAAGAAGGTATTCTTTGTAAAGCACCTTCCCGAGGTTTTTCACCAGGCCGATCTGTGATAATGCAGGATCCTGGAATACGGCAAGATCATATCCCCGGAATATTCCTATAAAAACGATCATCAGCAGCCCACCGGTAAGGATAGCTATAAGTTTCACAAAGACAGGTTTAGGCGAATGTTCTTCAGTATTCAGGTTTAATAGCATCACTGTAAACAGGAACAGCACCATAATGGCGCCGGCATAAACAATGATGTGAACTATTGCCAAGAACTGCGCATTTAACAGGATGTAATGTCCTGCAATGGAAAAGAATGTCAGTGTCAGATACAGGACACTGTGTATGGGTTTTTTTGATATTAACATCATAACAGCCGAGTAAATGGCCAATATCGAGAGGAAATAAAAAAGATAGCTTGAAAACGTCATTTTTTATTATGCCTAAGATTTATTTCTTGTTTGAAAGCAAGCATTTCCGGTGTTTCGCGTTTTGAAACATCAATTCTATTTTGCGGATCGACAGGTTCAAGAAGATCTTGTTTTCCATAGATAAAATTCCCTCGTTCATAATCCGAAAAAACGAGTTTCTCTGTAAGGAAGATGGCTTCTTTCGGGCAGGCTTCTTCACAAAAGCCACAGAAAATGCAACGCAGCATATTGATTTCATAAACGGCAGCATATTTTTCTTCCCTGTATGAGTTTTCTTCCCCTGTTTTTCGTTCTGCAGCCATCATAGTTATTGCTTCTGCCGGACAAGCCACTGCACAGAGACCGCATGCTGTGCAACGTTCACGTCCTTCATCATCCCGTTTAAGTACTTGCCTTCCACGATAAATGGCTGAAAATTCGCGCTTTACTTCAGGATAGCGGATAGTCGTTTTTTTTCTGAAAAGGTGACTAAACGTGATAATCATGCCACTGATGATGGCCGGGAGATAAATCTTCTCCCGGAAGCTCATTGTTTTGTCAGAGACTATTATCGATTTATTTGATATTCGCTGCATATTTTTTTGTCAGACTCAAAAACCCGGGATATAATTCTAATTTGTAATTAGTTATTTGTTTAGTAAAATCACCACACCTGTTACAACCATATTCAGGATTGCTAATGGGATCAATGTTTTCCAGCCTAAACGCATGAGCTGATCGTACCGAAAGCGTGGCAAAGTCCATCGTACCCACATAAATACAAAACCAAAGAAAGTGATTTTGGTCATAAGGATAAAGAATCCTGCGATGGCAAGTATATTGGGAGAAAGCCCAAGCTGGTCTATGAAGGGAAAATTGTACCCGCCAAAAAATAGTGTTGCCATTACTGCTCCGGAGATGAACATGTTGATATATTCAGCAAACAGGTAAAATCCAAGTTTCATGCTGCTATATTCCGTGTGATATCCACCAACAAGTTCAGTTTCACATTCAGGAAGGTCGAAAGGAGACCGGTTGGTTTCGGCAAATGCGCAAATCAAAAAAATCAGAAAGGCGAGTGGCTGGTACCAGATGTTCCAGTGAAAGCCTTTTTGCTGCGCTACAATGTCATTCAAACTAAGAGACCCGGTCATCATCACGATTGAAATTATCGCTAAACTCATCGCCAACTCATAACTGATCATTTGTGATGAAGCGCGAATTGCTCCCAGCAATGAATATTTATTATTGGAAGCCCATCCACCGATCATAATTCCATATACTCCGATGGAGACAATTGCAAAAACATAGAGTATCCCAATGTTAATGTCTGCCACCTGAAACGGATACTCTTTGCCATTGATGAGAAAGCTCGGCCCCCAGGGAATAGCGGCACTCGTTAGCAGTGCAACAAGCATTGTCAACGAAGGTCCCAGAATATAGAGAAACTTATCCGCTGTATTTGGCATAAATTCCTCCTTAAAAAACAACTTAATCCCATCAGCCAATGGTTGAAACAATCCCCATGGCCCAGCGCGGTCAGGCCCCAGGCGATCCTGGAAAAAGCCGGCCATCTTGCGTTCAATCAGTGTAGAATACATTGCAACCAGTAAGCTGATGATCAGGATAACAGAAGCCAGGATGGTTTTATATATGATGTATATTGTCATTTTAAATTTTCGCTTTCAACTATTCCGTTTCTTCCATTATTTCTCCGATCGGATTTATTACTGAAGGTTTTATCATATTCTCGTAATAGCTGGCAGAAATTACAGATTGTCGTTTTATTTTCCGCGGACCGTCAATGATCCAGTCAGAAAATTCCTTTTTCCCGAACCGGCATTCGTTACAAATAAACTCTTCCATTTCTCCAAACTGGTCTTTCCGCCCGGTGATCCGGTAGATTTCGTCACCAAACATCCAAGCAGTCACTCTTCCGGAACATTTTGTACATTGGCGATGGGCGTCCATTGGCTTGAGGAACCACACCCGGCTTTTGAACCGAAAAGTCTTATCTGTAAGGGCTCCCACTGGACAAACGTCGATCATATTTCCGGAAAAATCATTATCGATCACATTTTCAATGTAGGTACTTATTTCAGAACTGTCTCCCCTAAAGAGTATTCCATGCACACGTTTATCTGTGATCTGGTTTGCCACATAAATGCACCGGTAGCACAGAATGCACCGGTTCATGTGAAGTTTAATAAAAGGTCCGATATCGGTTGGGGGAAATTCCCTGCGACTTTCAATGGTTCTGGTGTTTGCCATTCCATGGGAAAAACTGAGGTCCTGTAAGTCGCACTCACCGGCCTGGTCGCAGACAGGGCAGTCGAGCGGGTGATTGATAAGGAGAAATTCCACAATTGCTTTTCGGGTTTCGATAACTTCGGGGGAGGTAATGTTCAGGACTTCCATGCCATCCTGAACGGGAGTGCTGCAGGAAGCAACGAGTTTGGGCATTGGCCTGGGATCTTTTGCAGATGACTTTGCAACTTTTACAAGACAGGTTCGGCATTTTCCTCCTGAACCAGCAAGTTTGGAATAGTAGCACATTGCCGGTGGAACGATTTTCCCTCCGATTTTACGTGCCGCATTCAGGATGGTGGTACCTTCCTCGACTTCGATTGGAATATTATCTATTGTGACTTTTACCATTTTTATCGATACTGGATATTGGATTCCTGGTTTTTGACCAATGCTCCATGATTTATTTTCCTGACAATTTCCGGGTGCTCCGCGTGGAATTCAAATTCCTGCCGGAAATGCCGGATTGCACTGGATACTGGCCATGCAGCAGCATCCCCAAGCGGGCAGATGGTTGTTCCTTCAATCTTTCCGGCGATACTTGCCAACAAATCAATATCAGACATCTTCCCCAAACCGTGTTCCAGCCGGTTCAGAACTTTTTCCATCCAACCTGTTCCTTCACGGCACGGGGAGCATTGTCCGCAGGATTCATGCTGATAAAACCGGGTAAAGTTCCAGGTATTCCTTACAATACACGCATCTTCATTATAGACAATAAATCCTCCGGATCCAAGCATAGATCCACTATCAAAGCCTCCATCGGCCAGGGATTCATAAGTCATCAAACGTTGCTGGCCACCGGCTGTTCGCAGAATCAGTTCTGCAGGTAAAATCGGCACAGACGATCCACCGGGAACGACAGCCTTCAAACGTTTACCGTCTTTTATTCCTCCACAGAATTCCTTAGAATAAATAAAATCTTCGACAGGAAGTCCAAGATCAATTTCGTAGACGCCTGGTTTATTGATGTTTCCGCACGCAGAGATCAATTTGGTGCCTGTACTTTTACCTTTCCCAATGGAAGCGTAAGCTTCTCCTCCCATCTCTATGATTGGACCAATGGCAGCGAGTGTCTCCACATTGTTAACCATTGTCGGACAACCGTATAATCCTTTGTATGCAGGGAAAGGAGGTTTTATGCGCGGGTTACCTCTCTTCCCTTCAAGCGATTCAAGCAGTGCGGTTTCTTCTCCACAGATATAGGCTCCGGCTCCCGGATGAACAAAAATATCAAGGGAATACCCGGTTCCGAGGATGTTTTTTCCCAGAAAATTTTGCTGATATGCTTCATTTATTGCTTTTTGAAGGATCCCAATGAGTGTTTTGAATTCTCCTCTTACATAAATATAGCATGTATTAGCTCCCAATGCAAAGCTTGAGATTATCAGACCTTCAAGGACAAGATGTGGAAGGAACTCCATTAAATAGCGGTCTTTGAATGTTCCGGGTTCACTTTCGTCGGCATTACAGATCAGAAAACGGGGATTGGTGCATTTTCTATCCAAAAAACTCCATTTGAGGCCCGTTGGAAAACCCGCACCACCTCTGCCCCTTAAGCCTGACCGGGTAACTTCCTGCAATATTTCTGCCGGAGACATTTTTATTAGAGCTTTCTCTGCAGATCCATAGCCGCCATGGTGGCGATATATGGAAAATTCGCGGATTCCCGGGATTCCGGCTTTCTCTAAAAGAATTTTTCTACCCATCTTGATTGGGACACTTTTTTTTCGTTAGCCATTTCCCTGAGATTATCAAGGAGGATATCTATTTTTTCAGAAGTCAGGAATTCGTGAAATTCAGTATTTACCTGCATGACGGGAGCAGCGCCACATGCACCGAGACATTCAACGGCGTTTATGGTGAAGAGACCGTCCGGAGTAGTTTCTCCTTCGTTGATATTCAATTTTTTTTTCAGGTAATCCAGAATCTGTTCTCCTCCACAGATTGCACATGGGCCGGTGCGGCACACATCAATCACAAATTTTCCAACCGGGTCAATGTTGAACATGGAGTAAAAAGTCGCCACTTCATATACTTCGATGGATTGGATATTAAGGAGTGAGGCAATATAATCCATCAGATCAGCACTTAAGAAGCCTCCCAGCTCTTCCTGGGCAATATGTAAAACAGGAAGCAATGCTGATTTTTGCTGACCATCAGGGTAATGACTGATCAGTTCATGAATTTTCTCCAACGTTTCAGGCGAAAATGCTACAATTTTGTTTTCCGGTTTATGTAATTTGTGACCTATCATTTTCCTTTTTAGATCCTGTTAAGCGTCAAGTTCTCCTGCAATCACGTTCATACTGCTCATGGTCAGAATGGCATCTGAAAGCACGCCTCCCTTGATCATTTCTGGCAGCGCCTGGTAATAGATGAAACACGGCCTTCGGAAATGCAGCCGATAAGGAGTTCTGCCACCATCACTTACGAGATAAAATCCCAATTCTCCGTTCCCTCCTTCAACTGAATGATAAACTTCCCCACTTGGAATATCTACTTCACCCATAATGATTTTAAAATGCCAGATAAGTGCTTCCATGTTGTTGTACACGTCTTGTTTAGGAGGCAGATAAAATTCGGGAACATCCATGAAGTGTTTTCCTTCAGGGAGGTTGTCAATTGCGTTACGTATTAATTTCAGGCTTTGCCAGATTTCCCCCTGCCGGACGCAAAACCTGTCGTATGTATCCCCGCTTGTTCCTATCGGAATCTGAAAATCAAAATCATCGTATGAACAATACGGGCAGGTTACACGAACATCATAATCGATCCCGGCAGCTCTCAGGTTTGGCCCCGTGAATCCATAATTCATAGCTCTTTCAGCAGAGATGGGACCAACATTGATCGTCCTGTCCATAAAGATGCGGTTACGCATAAGCAATTTTTCAAACTCCTTTAAAACTTTTGGAAGATGGTCAAGGAATTTCCTGATTTTATTTATTACGGAAAGACTGAAATCCCTTTCAAATCCGCCAATCCTTCCAAGGTTGGTGGTCAAACGGGCACCACATAATTCTTCATAAATTTCGTAAACCTTTTCTCTTTCCTGAAAAACATAAATAAACCCGGTCATGGCACCGCTGTCAACACCTATCACGCTGTTGCATATCAGGTGATCGGTTATCCTTGCCAGTTCCATGATGATGATCCGCATATAATCCACTCTCTTGGTGGCTTTAATTCCAAGAAGCTTTTCTACGGTGAGGTGCCACCCGATATTGTTGATCGGTGAGGAACAATAATTCAACCTGTCGGTCAGTGGAGTGATCTGGTAATACGGGCGTCTTTCTGCAATTTTTTCGAATGCACGATGTATGTATCCAATGGTTTGTTCGGTAGAAATGATCTTTTCGCCATCCAGGGTCAAAACATTCTGGAAAATGCCATGAGTAGCAGGATGCGTCGGGCCAAGGTTCAATATTGTATGTCTCGGTTCGTTCATCTTCCAAAAAACCTATCGTCTTTATCTTCCCTTGTTGAATCTTCCAGGGGATATTCCTTCCTCATCGGGAAATAATCCAAATAATCGACATTCAGGATTCGTTTCAAATTGGGATGACCTTCAAAAAGGATTCCAAAAAAATCATAGGTTTCCCGTTCCATCCAGTTAGCTGCAGAAAAGAGGTCTGTCAAGGTTTTGACGGTTGGATCTCCGATAGAAACGAAGGTTTTGATCCGTATTCTTTTGTTCTGAATAAGATTATGCAAATGGTAGATTACGCCTAAAGGTTGTGGCATTTCCGGGTAATGGATTCCGAAAAGAGTAGTCAGAAAATTGAATTGAAGATTTGCATCTTCCTTCAGGAAAAAGATCAGATCGTGGAGTATTGTCCGGTCAACTGTCAACGTCAGCATATCAGAGGTTTCATCAACAGACAAAACATTTTCATTAAATCTTTCTTGAACTTTTCCGATGATCGTTTTGTTATCCATTTATTTACAAGAATCAGAATGATCAGGCTTAAATGCCAAAACTTTTTAGCAGGGCTTGGTATTCCGGGGAATATCGTCTCCGCAATGGTTCTTTTTCAACCAATTCCTGAATTTTCATAAACCCATCGATGATCTGTTCCGGCCGTGGTGGGCATCCCGGAACATACACGTCAACCGGAACCACGCGGTCAATTCCCTGAAGCACGCTATACGTGTCGAAAATGCCACCACTGGCAGCACAGGCGCCGACAGCAATAACCCATCGGGGTTCCGCCATTTGCAAATAGACCTGTTGGACGACCGGCCCCATTTTTTTTGCAATCGTTCCCATCACCATCAGGAGATCGGCTTGCCGTGGGCTAAAGCTTAATCTTTCAGCGCCAAAACGACCAAGATCATAATGAGCACCCATTGTTGCCATAAATTCAATTCCACAGCAGGAGGTGGCAAATGGTAACGGCCAGATGGAGTTTTTACGTGCCAGGCCAATGACCTTGTCTAAATTTGTTGCAAACAACCCGGGAGAAGTGTATCCTTCAGGAGGGTCGGCTTTTATGTAGGTTGATGAGTTGATGAGTTGACGGGTTGATGAGTTGATGAGTTGATGAGTTGATGAGTTATAACATTACGTTTTTCGACTTTCGACTTTTGACTTTCGACTTTCGACTTATTTAATCCCAATCCAGGGCTTTCTTTTTGATGATATAAAAAAAGCCAAAGAGTAAGAAACCGAGAAAAAGCAACATTTCCAGAAATCCATTCCAGCCAAACTCCTTGAAATTAATTGCCCATGGGTAGAAGAAAATTATTTCAACATCAAACAAAACAAATAATATTGCTATCAGGAAATACTGGATTGAGAAGGGAAATCTCGCGTTTCCTTTAATTTCAATACCACATTCAAAATTTTCTTCTTTTCTGATACTATGTATTTTTTTTCTTTTTCCTCCGATGAAATGCGTCAATGTCATGGTTATAGCTACAAATCCAAAAGCCACCATGGATTGTATCAGGATGGGAAAATAGTCGAAAGGTGTAATGACGTTTATCATTTTAATTTAGAATTATTCTTTACAAAGATAATCCTTTTCAAAAATGATTTTCCTTTCTCATTGAAAAACCTTTGATATTCTATCCAGGTATTCCAGGAAATTGAAAATCTTTTTTCTATTAATCAAGATGCAGAATCGGGCTTGTATAGATAACAAGGGGTTTCACAACAGCTATTGGCGTATAAATATCCCAACCCCTTGCATGCTCGAGTGTTGAGTTTTCTCTGTAAAGCTTCTGGTTCGCCATTCCGCCGTCCAAAGCTTCCACTGGACAAGCATCAAGGCAAAGTTTGCACTTGCAGTGAACGTCACGTGGATGGAATCCTCTGGGAGCCAAATCCAAACGTTCAGCGCTGGCGATGCCGCATTGAACCGCACCCAAACCAAGGGCAATGGATTTTATTTCTTCATATTTAAGCATCCTAAGAGTTGCAACATCAGAACCTATCTCTTTTTGTATGACTTTGAAGCTCTATTTCCGCCGAGGAATCCCCAGCCTCCGCTACCGATTATAAATCCAAAGGCATACCAGGCACCGTTGTTATTCGATGCAAAAACAGAAACATCGTCCCGCCAAAGCATTGCAATCAGATCAATGGGGGCAATAATGCCGTGCCACAAACCGCCCCAGAAGCCAAATGTATGCCCTTTAAGACATTCTGTTATGACTTCTTTGTTGGCGCATCCTGATATGAATATCAGCACTGCAAAGAGCATCAAGGTTAACATAACTTCATTTTGAGATAATAGTCTTTTCATTTTTTTGCGTATTTATGAGTTGGGACTAATTGACTTATATCACTCCAGCCTGGAATACCTTTATCCGTATCGATTTCGAGATTATTCAGCGAACCCATTCTTGTTGACATCCGTCTGTTTTGCCAGGTTTATGATCAGCGGATCATTATCTTTTTTACCACAGACCCATTTGTGCTGGTAACCGAAACCAAATATAAACCCTTGGGATAAGCATGCAGGTCAATGGGTATATTCATTTGCTTAGCCTGGGGATAAGATCTGTTAAATACTTCATTTCCCAGCAAAGTATGAATGATGACCTGAATATCCTGAGATCGTTCAAACAAAACAGAAAGGGTAAAAACCCCGTTTGAAGGATTCGGGTGAATGTTTATGTAGCCGAAAGGATTCGTTTCCGGAACATCAATGGTCATTCCGACGGTAAAACACTGTACTATTCTTCGTCCGAAATCAGCCTGTAACGTTTTCACCAGTTTCCCAGTCATATCGTATAATCTCGCGTATCCTGAAGTGCCATTGCCATAAGGCGGCATATTTGCCCAGTACGAAAGTCCTTCGCCTTCTGAATTTCCCACAATCAGCATATAGCACCCTTTATTGAGCTCCAGTGTATCGTTGTACTCAGTGTTCTCAACTAATTCTCCATTCTGGTAAAGGATTTTTCCATCCTGATCTTCTAATTTCCAGGATAAGGCTGATGCCATGTGGTTGGATTTAAAATTGAAACGAAGGATATTGTCATAAGTCGGGGGTATATTGAAAGGTGCTGTCATCGAATTGTCATAAGCATATTCATCTTCCCCATTATTCGGATTAAGGACAGTAAAGATGAAGCGGTTATCTCCGGCTGTCCAGGAAGACCAGTCAACCGGCGGAAGGGCGACTCTCACAGTATCCTGGAAAGCCAGTAATCCGCTCCAATGATATAACTGAAGTTTTGGAATTCCAATTGGACCATAAGAAATATCCATATTTTTCAGTGTATCTGTGCCATTGTTTTTTATCGCGATTATCGGGCTTCCGCACATCGGATTATACCGGTTGTAAAGGTTATCAAGGTTGGGGGAGATTACTTCTTCCAAGGCTGCATCCAGTTTAAAATTAGGCTTTCCATAAGTGATCAGCTGAGATTCTATCTGGTAATAGGGATAACTTCCCTGTCCGTTCCAGTTGTACCCGCTTTGAAGGTCATAATCAATGATCAGGGTATCGTTGGGTACAATAAAATCAGAAAGTTCAAAGTTTGCAGTCCTTACTTCTGCTCCCGGGCACCATTCTGCCCTGTCGTACAGCCAGGTTCCTCCTTGGGGATAAAGCGGATTCAGACCGCAATCATCTCTCCATACCCAATGGTTATAAGCAAGGGCGCCATTCACATACAGTGTATTATTTCTTGGACAGAATTCGGAACAGTTCAGATTTCCCCCGAACCCATGGCCTGTAATCCGCATTTTCAGCCTTGCATTTTTTACATTGTTATCTATTTTCACTTTCACAGGTGGTAAGTTATGCGATTCAGCTTTGTCATATCCATGAGAACCTGTATAAATATTACGAATGCCAAGGACATCCCTGGGTGGGATTCCTTCAATCATTTTAACCTTCATATCCAGTAATTCCTGCCAGTTACCAGCTGCCAGGTGCACGGAATCCCTAAGCAGTGGCGCATAATCTGTTATGTCAAAAACCCAGGTCCAGCCATTGCCAAGACTTAGGTTGTTGCCATAGGGAGTGATATATCTGGCCAGTTCATATCTTTCTGTTACTTCAAATGGTGCCCCGTAATATCCATGGTCAATTCTCCTTAATATCCCGTCAGGAGTTACAAGAACAGAATCCAATGCCCTTCCCGCTGAATCATAAACATAATTGTTATAATAAGCGTGAAATTTGGCCAGGGTATCTGTGGGAATATAAGGATGAAGTGTATCTTCGTACATCACGATCATGATGGGAGGCTGTGAAAGGGTATCCACCATAAGGGTTGAATCGAGGAGCGCGGGGGCATATAATCCCTGTTCGAATTTTATCGTTGGTCTGAGGGCTGAAGCTTCCAGGTTCCTGAAACGGTCTTTCCCATGATAACTCTGCCATTCCGGGTATCCTATGAGGCTGGCCGGATGATTTCCAGGAGCTGCATCACCAGCCAGAAAACCTTCCCCGTCGTTAAATTTGTAATAGGTCAGAAGATTTGCATAATCAGGATTTGAGGGTTGGATGTCGCGATACATGATCTCGCGGATAGCTGTATCATTTAAGGCTTTATTCCAGATTGAAAAATCATCAATGTAGCCGTCATAGAACAGATCATTACCAGTACCCGACGAACCGATCCTGAATTGAGTGACCCCGTTCATGGGCTTGAATTTTCCGACGGCAAAGAACCACTGCTGGCCATTGAGGAATATCTTCATCCATCCTTTCCTGGAATCCTTGGTAAAAGCCCAGTGGTTCCATTTGCCCCTGTACTGTGAAGGATCAGCGGCTGCTTTCGACATGCGGTCATAACCGGTGGAGGTTCTCCCGGCATCCCAATATATTTTACCATCGCTCCAGGGCAGGTGAACATTCAACACCCGCGCACCTGTGCTGTCCAACCCTTCAAAAATAGTGTTGTTCTGGGGTTGCAGGATGGAATCCCCGAATTGCCAGAAAGCAATAGTGATGGCTGAATCAATTTCAATAAAAACAGAAGCCGGGACATTCAGGAAATCCATGTCATGAAACTTTAAAAAAGCTTCTTTCTCATCACTCCTTATACTGATTCCGGGCGATACACTATCGGCCGCATTAATGATGCTTCCTGCTCCCGACAAGTCAGAGAAACTGAAGTCCACAATCACATTGGAAATCCCGTCCCAGATAAACGGATATGTGAAGGGAATAGTTTGCCATCCGGTTGCCGGGATAAAAGAAGTTTGTTCACAAACGGTTGTAAATCCTGAGTTTTCATAGCTGCCAGATCCAAGAGAATCCAAGGTAGTCTGTTTTAACCGGAGGATGAATTTTTTCGGCGTTGGACCCGTAGCCATAAATTTCAGCTGCAGCCCGGTAAGCTGACCAGGGGTTAATCCGGCAGAAACCAATTCGGATCCTTTCCATAAACTTTGATTTCTTACATCATGATAAGACGCCTGAAAGAGGTTGCCGGTACGATTGCTGTCTCCCACCACCACAGTGACTTGAGGCACTGTATTATTGGAATATTCAAAATAGGGTTGATATGCCCAGGCGGTTTGATTCATGTATATCAGGGAGTCGGGGGTTGTCCCGTTATAGGTATAGTTCGGATGGGTATAAAGAATAGAGTCCCAGACTCCGGTATGTTTGTATAAATAAGTGTAGGTAAGGTAATCCCATTCGCCACAGGCTGGTGACTGGTTTGGGTTACATTTCAACGTATAATAGAGCAGGATTTTCCCCCAGCGATGGGTACTGTCGGGAAAAAGGAATTTACTTTCCTGTGGCGATCCGAAAGTAAATGTCTGAACTGTTGTCGTGTCTCCCGGCCCGGCATAAGTAGTGATTCCAAATCCGAGACCGAGCAACAACAAAATTGTTGATGGTGAAAATAACCTCATGGTGCTATGGATAAAAACATTGTCTGGTAAAAATAAACAATAAGTCAGTACTGTCGCTGAATTATTAAGGTTTCATCTCTTAAGGGTTTAATCTTTTTATGGGTCAATTCCCTGTAGCTTTTTGAGAATGCAGGAATTCAGAATGCAGATGCCCCTTTGCTGCTGGGTAGTTCATTAATATGGTCTAAATTCTATACAGATTCAGCAAGGCTGATTCGATTGCAGGAAACTGGAAAACGAAGCCATTTTTAAGCAATTTCTCCGGCAGCACTTTCTGACCATTCAAAAGAGAGATTGCTCCTTCACCATAAAGCGCTTTTAAAGCAAAGTTGGGAACTTTCATGATGGCTGGTTGTGTGAGAACTTTCCCGAAGGTTTTGGTGAAATGCAGATTGGTTGTTGGATTGGGTGCCACGCCATTCACAATTCCTGATATTTTATCATTTGCGATTACAAAGTCAAAGATATTCATAAGATCCCTGACATGTATCCACGAAAAATCCTGTTGTCCATCGCCAACGACTCCGCCTAATCCAACACTGAACATTTTATGCAGACTTGCCAATGCCCCTCCGTTCCTTCCAAGTACAACTCCGGTTCGGATTATGACCACACGGCAACAGGATTGTGCTGCAAGCGCTTCGGCTTCCCATTCTCTACAAACTTTTCCAAGGAAGTCGTCTGAGAAGCGGGTACTTTCTTCCGTGTGCGTGCTATGGGAATCATAGATTCCGATGGCGGATGCAGAAATGAACACCTTCGGTTTTGTCCGGGATTTTATAATACATTTTGCAATCTTCCTCGTCGTGCCGATCCGGCTTTGATAAATTTCGTTCTTGTAGCTTTCCGACCAGCGATGAATGATTGGAGCACCAGCCAGGTTGATGACAACATCTGCACCCTCAATATTCTTTGTAGTGAACGTATCATCATCCATAGCAAAGGATTCCCTGTCGATAATGATAAAATTCCATTCTGTCCCTGAAAATTTTTGAATCAGTTCCTGGCCAATAAAACCTGAAGAACCGCTAAGACTTACCTGCATAATCCGTTGATTTTAATTTTTAGCCCCTATCCCCGGCGGGACTGACTAAAAAGTTGTTTTTATTTTCTCGCAGAGTGCCCCACCTCAAGGAAATTATAGGAACTTCAAAAATAATAACTTTTTGGTCAATTGTACTTTCTTTTGCTTCCACCAAAAGAAAGTACCAAAGAAAAGTCA
>CAIWTA010000142.1 GCA_903915465.1 uncultured Bacteroidales bacterium
GACAAGATTAATTAATAATCGCAAATCTGAACTCGAAAAATTCAATCGTAAATCGTAAATCGTCCAATCGTAAATTGCTTATTGTCGTTCATATTCATAATAATACAGCCTAAGTAAGATAAAAGTAAATACCATGTCGTTAAATAAAGGCAAACATATTGTTGCAGAAATTGAAGGAGTGCGTTGCACGGTCGTTGAGATCGGGCTATCCGAAGATCGAACAACTTTTTTAAAAGACCTGCTTCTCCATAATAGCTATACTGTTAAAAGTGAAAGGGAGAAAGCCAAAGATGGTTCTTCACTGGAAACATATATTCTTGGTGTTACTGACCTTTTGTTTAATCCTGTGATTAATATTTATCAGCATCGTATATTCCGGAAAGACGGAAAAGAAGCCACTGCGGCATACTGGAATCAATCGCCGGCAGACCCGGATCTCCCTTACTGGCATTTGACGCCCTGATTTTTCATGTCGAAATTTGGCCAAATATTGGGAATTACGGTTTCCATCGCATTTATCCTCCTGGGAATCTACGTCCTGTTTGGAGCACAATTTAAATCCCTCACACAACAGATCAGGGTCATTTTTGCTATTTTCCTTTTTCTTTACGGAGGCTGGAAACTTACAAGGTATACGCTGAAAAATCCAAACAAGCACGAAGACTAGTTGTAATAAAGCAGGTTTCCATTATTTTACCCTCATTTCAGGTCGTTTCCACCTCCTTTTGTCGATTACCTTGAGGAACTTATCGATTCGCTAACATTATTTGTCGATTCTGGGAAATTTTTTCTTAATTTTGTGTTCTATCAATTGCGAATTCTAATAGCTTTGGCAGATTAATAGTCAGAAAGATGAAAACACAGGTCATTTCCCGCTTGTCGGGTTTTTTGATCATTTGTGGAATCGTGATTCTCTCATCCTGCGGAGGAGTTCCGAAATCGACAGATACAGACACTCCTACATCGGGTAAATTTAAATTGGGGATTGATGATTCATACAGCCTTCTTATCGATGCGGAGTTGTATACATTCGAATCACTTTATCCCTATGCCAGGATCGATACAATGTGCAGGAATGAAGTGGACATTATCAATGCCTTCATGAAAGATTCTGTCACCCTGATGGTCATCAACAGGAAGCTCACACAGGATGAAGAAACACGGTTAAATGCACGCCAGATATATCCCAAAACCACCAAGATTGCGTACGATGCCGTGGCGTTTATCATGAACCGGGAAAATCCTGACAGTACCCTGTTTTTCGACCAGGTAAAAGCCATTTTTGAAGGAAAGACTAAGACCTGGAAAGAAGTTAATCCGAAAACAAAGCTCAAAGACCTCAAGATCGTTTTCGATAATTATAAATCCTGCAATACACGATATTTCCGGGAGAAGTTCAATCTTTCAAAGTTACCGGATGTATGCTTCGCCGTATCAAATAATGCAGAAGTCATCAATTTTGTCGAGAAAAACAAAGGTGCAATCGGTATTGTCAGCGTCAACTGGGTGAGCGATAAAAATGATACAATTTCTCATTCCTTCCTCAACAGAGTCAGGGTTATAGGCATCAGTACACCGGGAAACAATGATCCCGGCGGCGAGTTTTATACACCTCATCCGGGATACATTGCAGAAGGATTCTATCCTTTCACCCGTGAGGTTTATTGCATCAACAGGCAAGCCTATATGGGGCTTGCGTATGGCATATCATCTTTTATTGCAGGCGAAAAAGGGCAACTCATTGTGTTACATTCCGGCATGGTTCCTGCTGCTATGCCCGTCAGACTTGTTGAAGTGAGACACTAATTTGGAGGAAAAAAATTTATGAAAAGGATTTTTAAATCATCGTTGGGAGTTGCTTTGTTTATAGCCATTCTGTTGGGCGGAATCCACATCCATGCACAGGATCTTCAGGCTGCTTTTAAGCTTACAAGGGCTGAAAGGTTCGTTGATGCAAGTGCAGCTTTTAAAGCGCTTTTGCAGAAAAACCTGAAAGATGGGGATGTTTATTACTACTACGGGGAAAATTTCCTCCAGGAATTTTTTTCGGATACAACCAATAATTCATTTATAGAATTATCAGATTCTGCTAAAATGCTTTTCTCGAGAGGAACAGTTGCTGATCCTACCAACCCGTTAAACTACGTTGGACTTGGGCAGATCGCACTGATGCTGGGAGACAAGAACAACGCTCAGAAGAATTTTTCCAAGGCGATATCACTCCTTCCTTCCAAGACGAATAAAACACTTGTCATGACCCCGGATAAACAGGCCACTGTTTACATTAAACTTGCCAATGCATATATAAAAGCCGGGATAAATGATACGGCGATGGTTTTTGGATCCTTGCGGTCAGCAGAGAAACTTGACAAAAAAAATTATGACCTGTACATCGTTAGGGGCGATGCCTATATTTATCTTCTCAATTCGGGGAGTATGGCTAAACTTAATTACGATATCGCCCAAAACCTGAATCCCAAGTCTCCCATGGCAAAACTACGTGTCGGTCAACTGTGGATGCGTGCAAGAAACTACAAGGATGCCCTTACTTACTACCAGGAAGTGGTGAAGATCGATTCTACCTTTGCTCCCGCTTATCGTGAGTTAGGATACTTGCTGTCGCGCGCTAATCGTAACGATGAAGCCGAACAAAATTATAAAAAGTTTCTTCAGTTATCGGGCGGAAATACCACTGCCCGTACCCAATACGTAAATACCCTTCTTGAACTGAAAAAATACGACAAGGCAATTATCGAACTCAATGAAATTCTAAAGACTGACAGTTCCAACAATGATCTTAACCGGGCATTGGCTTATTCCTACTTTGAAACAGGGCAGTATGACAAAGGCCTGGTGTACAGCAGAAAATTCTTCCGCCGTGCAAAACCTGAAAAGATCCGTCCATCCGACTTTGCTTACCTGGGAAGGTTGCTTGCCAAGACCAAACAGGATTCTGTTGCACACGAAACTTTGTTGAAGGCTTTCCAGATGGATACTTCACGCGGCGAACTCCTTTCAGAAGCTGCAATGTCGCTGGTTAAACTGAAAAAATACGACAAAGCTATCGATATCTATAAAATGAAGATTATGCTGAAAAAGGCTGTCCCTGGTGATTATTATAATCTTGGAAAGGTGTATTACAATACGAGGAGCTGGAACAAGGTCGATAGTACTCTTGCTTATTACAACACGCTGATGCCGGAACATATGCAGGGTTATCTGTGGCGTGCACGGGCACTGGTGAACATTGATTCGACAAGTAAGCTGGGGCTTGCCAAACTGGCTTACGAAATCATGATAGAGAAGGCAAAAACCGATTCAGTAAAAAACTCAAAGGAATTAATGGAGGCATATTCCTATCTTGCTTATTATAACCTGGTTCAGTTTAAAGAAACAAAAGATCAGCAGTTTGGATTGAAATCGATCGAATACTGCTATAAGGTACTGGCAATTCAACCAGCGGATCCGGCTTATTCTGAAAAAGCGAAAATTTTTATCAAAGACCTGGAACAAAAGCTCAAAAAAAAGGAATAATTGTCTTTTGAAAGAGGACGATTGCAGGAATCCTTTAAGCACAAAGCAATTAATTGAAATGAGATAGTGATTTTTTCGATTTTTTTTAATATTTTTGCATACTGTTAAGAAATTATCAATTCACACATTAATAATAATAAAAACTAATTTAAGATGAGCAAGACAAATAACCAAGGCGGACAATCCATCGGTGACGCTTTAAAGTCGTGGTTTACAGTGGCTGTTATTGTGATTTCATTTGTGATTGCATACCTGGTGTACAAGTACATCATGGGAGCCCCGATCAATTTTGAAGGAGGATATGATTTAATAAAGAACAAAGTTCCCACAGACAAATGGCACCCGGTACCAGGTAACTATCTGGCTATGATTTACAAAGGAGGTTGGATTGTTCCTCTTTTGATGACTGTATTACTCGTCCTGATAACCTTTTCTATTGAGAGGGGCATTACCCTTTCACGGGCAGGCGGAAAAGGCAAGATCAATGTTTTCGTAAAGAATCTTCAGAATTACCTGGCCAACGACAAGATCGAAGAAGCCCTCGTTGCATGCGATAAGCAAAAAGGTTCGCTTGCTAATGTGATGAAGGCAGGACTTCTCCGCTACCGGTCATTACAGAAAGACACTACTCTTTCCAAAGACCAGAAGATCCTGGCGCTACAGAAAGAATTTGAAGAAGCTACTGCGCTCGAATTGCCGATGTTATCAAGGAACCTCGTGATTCTTTCTACTATCGCTTCAATCTCGGTGTTGATCGGTCTTATGGGAACGGTACTTGGTATGATCCGCGCTTTTGCTGCCCTTGCACAGGCAGGTGCACCAGATGCTTTGGCTCTTGCAACAGGTATCTCAGAAGCCCTTATAAATACTGCATTCGGTATCGGCGGTTCGTTAATTGCTATCGTTATGTACAACTTCTATTCAACACAGATCGACAGCTTTACATTTAAAATTGATGAAGCAGGATTTAGCCTCGTACAATCATTTGCAGCCCAGGCAAAATAATTTCCAGGGTTGACAATACAACATGTACATTCATTTGTCAGTCATCAATTTAAAATAGAACACCATGCCTAAAATTAAAGCACCCGCAAGAAGTCCGCATATAGACATGACACCTATGGTGGACTTGTTTTCTCTGCTGCTGACGTTTTTCATGCTTACAACCTCTTTCCGGCCACAGGAAGCAGCCATTATCCAGAGCCCGAATTCTGTTTCAGAAAAACAGGCGCCGGATAAGAATATCATGACGATCATTATTGATAAAAATGGTAAGGTCTTCTATAATATAGATAATGGGAAAGACACGACTAGCCACGCCCGCGTCAATGTCCTTACCGAAATGGCCAAGCAATACCAGATCAGTTTTACCAAAAAGGAACTGGAAGATTTCGGGCACCTTGCTTCCTTTGGAATGCCGATGGCTGACATGAGAAAATGGTTGCATGCTGCTGATTCGAAAGAAAAGGAAAAATTCCAAACGGGAATTCCCACGGACTCTGTCGATAACAGGGCCTCTGAATTGGCCATGTGGATCCGCTTCTCGCGTCTTACTAACAGCAATGCAGAGGTCGCCATCAAAGGGGATGCTGAAGCCAACTACAAAACGGTGAAGAAGATAATGGATATGTTGCAGGAAAACAAAGTAAACAAATTCAATTTAATTACAAATCTTGAAAAACAGGAAGTTACGTTAAAAGATGTTCCGAAATAACTCGAATGAGCGCAATTTACATGTTAAACGAAAAATTATATGGCTGAAATAATTCAAGAAGAAAAAGGCAAAAAAGGCGGAAAACGAAGACCTAAAAAACACTCGACCAATATCGATATGACTCCTATGGTCGACCTTATGTGTCTGTTGATCACCTTTTTTATGCTCACTACCGCTTTCAGCAAGCCCAAGATCATGGTCATCACCATGCCAGAGAAGAATTTGGACCAAAAAGCACCAGAGATACCTGCATGGCGAACCCTGAATATCATTCTTACCGACAAAGATGTGGTATATTACTATATTGGAAATGCTGATCCCAAGAAACCACCTCTGCCTGTTTTGTCCAAAAGTGATTTCAGCAAAGATGGTATCCGCAAAGTGCTCCTGGAGAAAAACAAGGATCTTTTCACACAGATCGTCAATTACCGGGAAAAACGTATATCGGGCAAACTGGTTGTTGCCGATAGTACTGCAGACCAGGAAATTAGGAGAATGAAAAGGGGTGACATGAAGGGTCCGATCGTCCTGATCAAAGCAGACGATAAAGCAAAGTACAAGGATATCGTTAACATTATCGATGAAATGGCAATTTGTAATCTCGCTAGTTATGCTGTTGTGGATATTTTACCGATCGAATTGGAATTGCTGAAAACTGCTCCTAAATAAATGTAAGGATTTCTTAACCTCTTAAATTGAACGAATATGACAATGGATAATCAGCGTGTAGAATCGCTAGAGGAGATGGTTTTTAAGACCAGGAATAAGGAATACGGGGCATATGTTCTCAGGAAGAAATACAAGAAATATACAACGATAGCTCTTCTCATTGGAATTTTTACAATCCTTGCCGCTGTTGCCTACCCTGTTATTGCTGCTTACATAAATAAAAGCCGTCTGGTCATCGAAGATAAAACAGTAGGAGCCGAATTGCTTAATATCCCCAAAGAAGAACTTCCTCCTCCTCCTCCTCCTCCTCCTCCTCCAGATGTGGTTCAGCAGCAGCGATTTGTGGCTCCAGTTGTAACCACGGATAGCGTCGAAACCACAATGGTGAGCCAGGATGAATTAAGCACTAAACCAACTGAGGCGCCTGCTGCAGAAGAAATTAAGGTAGAAGAAGGTAAAGAACAGGTCATCCAGCAGGAAGCACCGAAGGAAATCTTCACCGTTGTTGAAGAACAGCCCGGATATCCCGGTGGCGATGAGTCAAGAATTAAATATCTCCAGGAAAACATCAAATATCCGGATGAAGCAAAAGAACTGGGTGTGCAAGGAAAAGTTTTCGTCACTTTCGTGGTGGAAGTTGATGGATCTATCACTGATGTCCGCGTTCTCCGAGGTATTGGCGCAGGTTGCGACGAAGAAGCTATCCGTGTTGTCAGGAATATGCCCAGATGGGTGCCAGGTAAACAACGCGGAGTTCCCGTTCGGGTTCAGTTCAACCTCCCTATTAAATTTACTCTACAGTAAAATTCATTTAAAAACACTCCGAAAACTTCTCAAACCTTTCTTTCTGTTGACCATAAGGACGATGGAAAATATGTTTGAGAAGTTTTCTTTCCAGCCTGCTTGCTCTGCATTCCCTTCATTTTCCTGATAATTTAGAATATTTCCAAAAGAATCTTTTAGTAACTTTGTGCTGTTAATTCATTAACAATACAAAGTTGTACTATGATCACACTTGGATTGCAGGAAAAAAACACATTTCTGGAAGCCGTCAACAAAAAAAGCGGTGCCAATGTATTAGAATGTTATCAATGTGGGAAATGCGTTTCTACCTGCCCTGTTTCAGGGTATATGGATTTTCCGCCGAGAGAAGTGATGCAAATGATCAAGCTGGGACTCAAGGAAGAAACCTATATGGCTAATTCCATGTGGTTTTGCCTGACTTGTTCTGCATGCAGTGGCCGATGCCCCCGCGAAATCGATATTCCTGCAGTGATGGAAGGAATCCGCCACCTGGCAATTGAGGAAAATTATCATTCCCAAGATAAAAAAGTGAAAGAGATCACCCGTTTCCATGAAATTTTTCTTGATATGATCAAACGCTATGGTCGTAATTATGAATTACGAATGATGGCTGAATTCAATATCCGGACACGCAACCTCTTCAAAGATATGCACCTTGCTCCGAAAGCGCTGCTCAAAGGCAAGATTACACTGGGGCATGAAAGCACTAAAAGTGCCAAAGCTATTCAGAAGATGTACAAACTGGCTGAAAAACTGGAAAAAAACAAATAAATCTAATCCGATCTCCACATACCCAATATAATTATCATGAACAAAATAACCTATTTCCCAGGTTGTTCGGCACACGGTACCAGCGAGGAATTTGATCACACACTGAAATTAGTCATGAAAACGCTCGATGTGCAGATGGAAGAAATTCCCGACTGGAATTGCTGTGGTGCCACATCAGCACACGTGATGACCGAAAACCTTGCCATTGCCCTTCCTATGCGCAACCTTGTCCTTGCCGAAAAATTAGAAAATAAGACCATGGGAATCGCTTGCGCATCCTGCTATTCCCGGATGAAGGTCACAAAAAAACACTTGGATGAAAATCCCAACCTGGCTAAGAAGATCAATAGTACAATCATCGACGAAGGTGAATACCATGGAACCATTGATGTAAAATCCATGCTGCAATATTGTTTTGAAGAGATCGGATTAGAAACCATCAAGAGTAAGGTGACAAAATCGCTTGCCGGGCTGAAAGTAGCCTGTTATTATGGCTGCCTGCTTACACGGCCGAAGGATGTCACCCATTTTGATTCCCCGGAATACCCGATGTCGATGGATCTCCTGATGGAAGCCTTGGGTGCAAAAGCAGTAGATTTCGATTATAAAACCGAATGTTGCGGTGCCTCTTTTTCAATTTCTAATACGGAGGTGGTTGAATCACTCAGCGGGAAGATCCTTGAAGTGGCAAAGGAAAGCGGAGCACATGTGATTGTCGTTGCCTGCCCGCTGTGCCAATCAAACTTAGACATGCGCCAGCCGGACATCGAGAAGCACACAAAAACAAAGATCAATATCCCGGTAATGTATTTTACCCAACTGATGGCCTTGGCTTTTGGATTTCCTGAAAAAGAATTAAAACTACCCAAACATATCGTCCCTGTGGAGGAAGCATTGAAGAATATTGGAAAGATTGAACCGGAGCCGGAAAAGATCAAGAAAACTAAAAAAGCTGTCGAAGCAGAAAGCGAGGTAGTATAATGGCCAGAGTAGGTGTTTTCACTTGTTTTTGTGGCGCAAATATTGCCGACTTTATTGATGTTCCACAAGTAGTTGAAGCTACAAAAAAAATCAAAGGTGTAAAGGTATCAGCTGAATACAAATATATGTGCTCGGATCCCGGACAGCAAATGATCCGGGATGCAATTATCCAAAATAGGCTTACATCCGTGGTTGTTGCTGCATGCTCTCCAAGGATGCACGAAAAGACTTTCCGCAAAGCTTTATCAGATGCCGGATTAAATCCTTATATGCTGGAAGTAGCCAACATCCGAGAACATTCTTCCTGGGTCCATCAGAAAGATAAAAAAGCTGCTACAGAAAAAGCGTCTGACCTCATACGGATGGCAGTAGCAAAATCAATTGCCAACGAACAATTGCACGAAATCTCAGTTCCTGTTACCAAACGCGCGTTGGTGATTGGCGGTGGTATCGCCGGAATTCAGGCGGCATTGGACATTGCTGATGCAAGGATTCCTGTTACTCTGATCGAGCGGAGCCCGTCTATCGGTGGCCGTATGGCCCAATTAGATGAAACTTTCCCCACACTCGACTGCTCACAATGTATCCTTACGCCAAAAATGGTCGATGTTGCTTCTCATCCATACATTGAGCTGATTCCCTATTCTGAAGTTATTGAACTCGATGGCTATGTGGGAAACTACAAAGCCAAGATCAGGAAAAAAGCATCCTACGTCAATTTCAGCACATGCACAGGTTGTGGTGCCTGTACTCAGAAATGCCCGGTCAAGGTTTCCAATGAATTCAACATGGGGATCGATAAAAGAAAAGCCATCTACACACCTTTCCCACAAGCTGTTCCCAATAAACCCGTCATCGATGCCGAACATTGCACCATGCTGCTGAAAGGAAAATGCGGTATTTGTGCAAAAGTTTGTGAAAAAGGATCCATCGACTTTAAAATGGTGGATGAAGTCATCGAACGTGAAGTAGGCGCTGTAGTAGTAGCCACCGGGTATGATCTCTGGGATCCGAAACCTTATGAGGAATATGGTGTTGGACGGTACAAAGACATTATCACCTCCTTAGAATTTGAACGGATGGTTTCTGCGAGCGGCCCAACCAATGGTTTACCTCTTCGCCCTTCCGACGGAAAAGTGCCGAAGAACGTTGTATTCATCAAATGTATCGGTTCCCGTGACGAGGCAAAAGGAATCGAATATTGTTCGAAAATCTGCTGCATGTACACAGCAAAACATGCCATTTTGCTTCACCATAAAGTACATGACAGTCATGCTTATATTTTCTATATGGATATTCGCGCGGCTGGCAAAGGATATGAAGAATTTGTCAAACGCGCACAAGTTGAAACTGCCGCCACTTATCTTCGTGGAAGAGTCTCTAAGATTTATAAAAAAGGTGATAAATTGATAGTGCGTGGTGAAGATGCGCAACTCGGCCAAGTAGTCGAAGTAGTTGCTGATCTCGTGGTATTGGCCACTGCCGTGATTCCATATAAAGAAAATCCGCCATTAGCAAGGTTACTGGGGATTTCCTATGATAAATATGGCTATATGTCCGAAGCTCATCCTAAATTACGTCCAGTCGAAACAGCGAAAGCTGGAATTTTCCTCGCTGGATGTACCCAGGCGCCGAAAGACATTCCCGATACAGTTGCCCAGGCATCTGCCTGTGCTGCAAAGGTGTGTGGATTATTTTCAGGAGATACAATGAAAAAAGATCCAATGATTTCTACAATAAATACGGAAAATTGTACCGGATGCCAGAACTGTGTCACAGTTTGTCCTTACCAGGCGATTGTTACCGAAGAAATTCCACTTGGTCATGGCTCAAAAGAGATGCGTATCGTAGCCAAGATCAATGAAGGCGTCTGCCAGGGTTGTGGTTCATGCGTGGCCATTTGCCGCAGCATGTCAATTAACCTGGCTGGTTTCACCGATCCTCAAATCATTAACGAGATAGTATCAATCTGATGGAAGCTGAAGTAAAAACAACCCAAGGAGCAATTGTTAGCGTCGAAAACCCTGAAATAACCGCTCCTGCCGATTGGCAACCCGTGATCATAGGGATCTTGTGCAACTGGTGTTCGTATGCCGGTTCCGACCTTACCGGTACATCCCGGATTCAATATCCGCCGAATATCCGGATCATCCGGGTTCCGTGTTCATCCCGCGTTGACCCATGGTTCATCATAAAATCTTTACAGGCAACGGCTGATGGAGTGCTTATCTCAGGATGCCATCCCGGCGACTGTCACTATATTTCCGGAAATTATTACGCCCGCAGGAGATTCCTGGTGACAAAGAAGCTGTTAAATTTTGTGGGATACCACGAAAACCGTGTACAGTTTTCGTGGGTTTCTGCCGCAGAAGGACCTAAATTCGCCAAAGTCGTGGCAAAAGTTACCGAAGACATTAAGAAACTGGGGCCTCTTCATAGGTATAAAAAGGAAAACTTCTAAGAATGGACTATACAAAACAAATACAGGAAATTGCTTCCAAACTGTTTGCCGAAAATAAGATCGATTATTTCGTCGGTTGTAAACAGAATGGATTCGACGACAATCAGGTGCCTTTTCTGATCACTGATCCGCAGGATATTCCCAAACTGGTATTTAACGACAAATCTGTTTTCAACCTTACGAATTATCTGAAAGCCGATCATACCCGTCGGAAAAGAGTGGGGCTAGTTGTTAAAGGTTGCGACAGCCGTTCATTAAACCTGTTGCTTACAGAAAGCCAGTTGAAACGGGAGAATGTCTATGCTATTGGGATCTGTTGCGAAGGTGTAGTAAACGAAAAGGGAGAAAAAGCACAGAATTGCATTGAATGCGTAATGCCCGATGCTGTTGTGTTTGATGAACTATTGGGAACTCCCAAAGGAAGAAAAGATTACATTGCAAATGTTGACCTGAAGGAATTGACGGAAAAACCACTGGTGGAACGTGCTGACTATTTCAGTAAGGTCTTCGAAAATTGCATCCGGTGTAATGCATGCCGCCATTCTTGTCCATTATGCTATTGCGCAAAATGCTGTATTGACCAGGAAACTTCAACACTATACAACGGAAGTAACACTACTTCCAGTGCCATGCATGCACTGATGACTTGGTCGCTACATCTTGCAGGACGATGCGTGGATTGCCGCAACTGCGAAAAAGCCTGTCCGAGTCACCTCCCGCTGCACTTGCTGCACAAACAAAACGAAAAGGTGATCTTTGAAAACTTCCAGCAACATCTTGCTGGAATGGAAAAAGATGACAGAGGCGCTTTCTATAAGTACAGCCTGACTGATCCTGATGATTTTATTCTGTAATTGAACACATAATTATGAACTTTTCAATATTCGAAACAGATAATACAGGCCTGCAGAAATTCTATGACGATGTCATCGGAAAAAATGAGACCTATGCACCGGTTGAAGCTTTCGGCAAATTTGATTATAAAAGGATATCGAAGCTTTCGGAGGGTAACCCCGATTCTCCTATACCCTTAACCATGAGTGTAAAACCCTTGTTCTTCCCGAAGTCTGCGAAGGTTATGAAATATGCGGAAAACAATGAAGGGACAACAATTTCAGAGACGAACGAAGATCCGCTTTCTGGTAAACGTGTCATCCTTGGCGTGAAACATTGCGATGCCAGAGGCCTCCAGGTATTGGACAAGGTTTATTCCTGGGACTATATCGATACCGACTATAAATCCAGGAGAGAAAACACAATAATAATTTCCACCCGGTGTGATAAAGCCGAGCCGACATGTTTCTGCACTTCGCTGGATTATGATGTCGAAAACTCCGATGCACATGATGTGAAAATTGTAAAATCACAGAATGGAAAAATCTTTATTCAGGCTGTGACAGAGAAAGGCGAATCGTTTCTCAAAGCCAATGTTGATAAATTAAAGGCTGCAGGGAAAGAAGCGACGACTGATATTCAGGCACATTACAAGAATTTTGAGGCTTCCTTCCGTCTGAAGATGGATTATAAGGAAGTCAATGAAAAACTTAAGACAAAATTCGATTCGCCCGAATTTGAAGAAGTCTCAGGAAATTGTATCAGTTGTAATACCTGTGCTTTTATTTGTCCGACCTGCCACTGCTTTAAAATCACAGACGAAAAGATCAGGGACGAAGGAATTCGTTACAAAAGTTACGATTCCTGCAACAACGGTTATTTCACCCTGATGGCCGGCGGCCACAATCCGCGACCCGTGAAATACCGGAGATGGCGTCAACGGGCTATGCACAAATTTGTTTATTACAAAGAACGGTTTGGCAGCAATCTTTGCGTTGGCTGCGGCCATTGTGCAATCTCTTGCCCTGTGAATATCAGCATTTTTGATGTAGTTAATCAAGTAGCAAAATAGACCCGTCCCAGGGAGATGACGAAAAAGTAAACAAACAATATGTCACGCAGAGTTTCGCAAAGATTTCGCAAAGTTACGCAGAGTAACAATTCATATTATAAATCTTCTGCGAAACTCTGCGATTCATCAGCGAGCCTCTGCGAGAAAATTAAAAAATCTTTTTAGTCAGCCCC
>CAIWTA010000143.1 GCA_903915465.1 uncultured Bacteroidales bacterium
CAACCGATGCAGGAGTTATTGAATTTCCGTAACTTGTTGTTGTTCCCCAATCAAAATGCCAGGTCGTTGCAACCCCATTTGGATTTACAGTACCATTCAGAGTTGCAGCGGTTATTGTCACATTGGAAGCAGCCAGGGTAGTTGCTGCGGGTAATTGGCCTACACCTGCAGCAAGCCAGATACTGGCATTCATAAGCAATTTCTCATGATTCCCATTGGCATCACCTGTCCATCCGTTATATAAGACATCTCCCGAATCGCCTGAACCATCATCGCAGGGAGAACTATCACCGACACCGACGACCTTGCCGTTTCCATAACTGGCATAAGCGACCATTGCGTTGGAATTTCCAAAAGATGAGCCTGTTTTATAAACGACTCCTTTAATACTGCTGTTATTATTCGGCGTCAACGTAATGGAAGTACCGTTACTCCACATTGCCTGTGTAACATCTCCCATAATCCCGTGAAGGAGCGGGTCGGCAGGTAAAATGGGGATATTCGAAGTAGTTTGCGAAAAATCAACATAATCAAAGGTCATACCAAATGGATTTGTTTGAACTCCATTGCTGCTCATAAAATCATTCCAGATATGTGGTGAATCCCACCCATCATTGTTCCTGTCTGAGATATTATGATCGGAAACCATCATCAAACCACCACCATTCTGAACGAAATTCATAATGGCAGTTTTCTCAGCAGCAGTGAAAAGAATATTCGGTTCACATACAACAAAAACCTTATAGTTTGACAAATCCTGAAGATTCCCGGAATTACCATAGGTGATTGCGCCATTGTAGGGAAGTGTTTCCACCCAATATCCCTTTTTCACAAGATCGATTCCCCAGGCAGAAATGCCACCTCTCCAATACGTTTCTATAGTCGAGGAAGTGACGGTTGTCTGATCAGGTGTGGGGTAACGCTGGGGGTTTGATTCATTCCCCTGCCCCACCACAGCCGGGCCGTTATCGTATCCGATGTTATGCAGATCGGCATCAATAACCCAGTCGGCATTTCCTGCTGTTTCTGCTTTGGTTGCATCAAATAATACCTTTACTTGACCTTTGAGAGAAAATGAAAAGAATAAAATCAGACTAATGATCAGGAAGTTTTTCATCTTTAAAAACTATTTCTTGACTTCTTTTTCATGTTTCAAAATTTCCTTTTTCAGGATATCGCCTTTTTGAGAAAATTGAACTTCAAAACTTGCTTTATCCTTTTTGAGACCCAATTCATAATACATCTCCTTACCTGGTCTTTCAAGCTTCAAAACTTCATTCATTTCATAACCAGCAAAGTTTTTAGCAACAGCATCTGTAACTTCTTTTGGCAGAGCTGAAGTTTCAATTCCCGTTTCTGTTTCAAGCCAGGCTCCTGCTGCATCAAAATTTGCAGAACACTTCATCCTTTTATACAGGAAACTGATTTCATAGGCTTTGTTCTCCATTTCATATTTGATTTCTGATACGCCAGGAAACATTTTTTCAAAAGCCTGCCTCACAGGAGCCGGAACTTTTTCAGGAGTTAATTGCTGCGCAAACCCGATTATACTTGCCAGCAAACATGCTGACAAAAGAGTTAATTTTTTCATAATCTTAAAGTTAGATGTATAATAGCTACAAAGTTTTACTGTGTAAAGGAATTTCTGAATAAATACGAATTGAGGATGTGTAGCTGCAACTTATAGGTGCGGCAAAGATAACTGTTTTCCTGATCATTTTGAAGGTAATATGCTGAGAAAATTAAAGGTTTTTACCACAATCCGACAAAAATCCCTGAGATCGTTATGCTGTCGTCATGCTACAGAATATATTTCAAGCCAGTATAAATAGTATTTTTCATGGTATTTCTA
>CAIWTA010000144.1 GCA_903915465.1 uncultured Bacteroidales bacterium
GTAATTCTCAGGAGTTGGTTGGAGGGAGGATTGGAAAGAGTCCGCGTAACGGTTCTGTCAACGGTTTCCA
The DNA here is from genome assembly GCA_903915465.1 of uncultured Bacteroidales bacterium. Lineage (GTDB taxonomy): Bacteria > Bacteroidota > Bacteroidia > Bacteroidales > FEN-979 > FEN-979. The sequence goes on from CAIWTA010000144.1 coordinate 71, forward strand.
TAGTGTTCTGATTGACAGATTTTACCTTGTCTCCCACCACAATCTCCTCAATGTTTTTGAAGCTTCCATTGGAGAGGGTGATTTTAGTTCCTGCAACAAAACAGAAATAATAAGTTACCTGGTTTCCATAAGCTGTCCCTGCGCTGTTGGTCGCATACGCTCTTACATAATTGGTATAATCTGGATCCAGTCCTGTGAGGGTACTTGTGAAGGTTCCTGTCCCTGTTCCATCTTCGGTATGACTGTTGCTGATTGTAGGTGGAGCTGTCGTACTCCAGCACACACCCCGAGCTGTAATAGTGCTCCCGCCATCGTCGGTCACATTGCCGCCTGAGGATGCGGTGGTTGGGGTAATGGAAATTACCGTGTTGGTGGTAACGGTTGGAAGCAGGTCTCTGACGCAGCGGGCGGGGAAGCCGCACGCCTTGTTGGTGCTGCCCATGTAGCTGCTCCCACTGCTGAAGTACAGCATCCCGCCGGTAATGTTAGCGCTCTGCGTACTACTCCAGTAGTAGCCGTTATTGCCGCGATCTTCCAGTGAACCATCGCTGCCGTTCAGGTACCCGGCAGCATGGATTTTTAAAACTGATGCATAAGTGTCATTATAATTGCTCCATGAAACGTCTGCCGCAGTCCATTCGGTATTGGTCGGGATACGCCATCCTGTACCAAGTTCTATAGAACAGGGATCGTTTACAGCGGTCCAATCCGATAGTTCACTGATGCTGGTGATCGTCCATGCAGGAGTTAGTAATGTAGTATTGGTGGCACCAGTATGCTTATATCCTTGTTTCCTGTTAAACTGCCAGTACCAACCGACCGACGCTTCGGTGGCATCGGTAGCAGCGGTTGCCTGCTGGCTGGCGCCCAGGTTCCGTGTAATGGCGCATTTAGTTCCGCCGAAAAGCGTTGTTGAAACTGTGCCGTAGGTTACCGTTTTATCAACCGGGGCTACTCCGCCGGAGGTTACATGGTTAACAGTAATCGATGTGCCGCAGGTAGAGGCAGAAAACGACCGCACAGCACGGACATAGTAGGGAGTGGTTTTTATATTGAAGTTGGCGTAAGGGTTGCCAGCAGCGAAGTTATGGTTATACGCAGCGGTACTTACGTACTCGGAGGAACTCCAATAGTGTACAGAGGAAAAACCGCCAATTGTTACTTGGTTAATGTAAAGTTTGTTTAATTCATCGTTGCTTGGTAAATACCAGTCGCTGTAAACACCAGTGCCGGTTTCCGTATTTACATAATCATCGCAAACTTTAGCTGCCCCGCCTGTATAACCGGTTTGTGCTTTCATAAAGTTTGTGTTTGCCTGACCTGTTCCGATAATTAGTGAAGTATTCCCATTTAGTGTAGTTTGTGTAGCACCACCCGTTATCCAGGCTACTCCCGTGCTTTGGTCGGAAATGGCGGCTATCAATCCTTTTTGCATGCCAGCATTATACCCGGGGTCGCTGGGTTGTAAAATGTAGGCAACGATACCTCCTTCGTATAGGTCGCCAATGGCCAATGGCACCGAACGAACCGCACGAAAGCCGTATTTGAGGCTCGTAAGTTGGTCTGTTACTGCGGCGGAGGATCGATCGGAAACACGCATGCTTGTCGCAACATTGAACCAATTTCCACCTCTTAAACCTGACCCGCTGGCGCCGGTAACCTCACCGCCGGTAATCCCCGGCCAGGCTGTAACATCTGCATGACCGCTTGCGCTCAAGACGCCATCGCCATGAACTCCTGTAAAGTTTCTGCCATCAGCGTTGCCAACAGTTACAGTGCGTTCCCAAAGGTTGCCGCTCATCTCCATGATGCCATAATAAGTATCGCCTGCCTGTGCACGACTGGTGCTTCCTGCTGCAAATACACCAACCCGCATCGGGCCTTGCACGTTTGTTTGATTGCTGAAAACAGCATTGGCACCTGAAGTACTGGTGGTTTCGCTATTAGCGCTTCCGTTGGTAATGTTATTGGCTGCGGTTGCGGTTGTATTGCCCCAGGCATATTCGCCGGCAACCGGTGTTGCTGTTCCCCGGCAGGCTTTTTCATACTCAAGCTCGGTAATCGGGCGTAAACCCGCCCAGTCGCTGTAAGCTGCCCCATCCATCCAGCTAAGGTAGTTGCAGGCTATGTAAGGATTGGTGGTACTGTAAACTCCGCCTGATACTGAAATGCCGTACCTGTTTCCGGTATTTGCTGCTGAATAACGATTAGCGGCTTGAGAGGAGGTGAGGGTGTTCAAGAAATCAACATACTGCTGCTGGCTGATTTCGTATTTCATGCTGTAGAAGGCGTTGTAACCGGTAGGAAATCCCGAGGCAAGAGTGGCTGTCGCAGTTCCGGTTAAATCCCAACTTCCTGTTGCCGATAGATTTGCCGAGTACGAACTAGCGTTGTTGCCCTGAAGGCTTGACAACGCCACTCCGATAGTGTAACTGGTATAAGGGCTTGCAACACTATTTGCATGACAAAAAGTAGAAGTGCTGCTTCCATCTCCAACAGTAAAACTTCCTGCAGGCACATACACCATTTCGACCGCAAAAGCCTGTATTTCTACAACATCATTATCGGCAACGCCATTAGCGCCATAGTTCCAGCGGAGTTGCACGCCGGTTTGGGTAAATGTGCCGGTACCATTGGCAGAGCGGTATATAAAAGCGCCTAAGCCAGGATTGGTAGTGGCGTTAAATGCCGAGACGGGGGTGAGCAAACCCGGGGTGATTGTACTTCCTGATGGCGCTGTATGGCCGGTTTCGTCCAGCCAGGCATGGTGCCATGCTCCACCGGCTACACGATACTTTACAAATACCCAGGCAGCATCCCAGTTACCCGGGGCCGAAGATGCCCTCCAGGAGTTATCCCATGAAATGTCGAACTGCACCATTATGTACTGACCGCCGGTGTTCTTGCCGGTAAGTGCCAGGTTGCTGATGGCGATGTTGTTGGCGCTGAGCGTGGCAGTCAGTACCATTGCAGATAAAATTGCAAGAATCTTTTTCATTCGGATATGGTTTTTTGGAATGTATCGGGAGAAAATCTCCGGAGAGTATAAATCCTGTTGATTTGCATGTAAACATAAGCAGTACACTAAGGGGTGTTCACCATCCGCTTTCAGCGAATTGTTTGGCTTTGCCTCGTGTGAGTGCTTAGCTTGTTAACTTAATAACAAAAAGTATTCCACGGCTTCCATTGAGACTAAATTCGATGAATAAAACGTATCATCGGATATCAATTTTGTCATGAATTAAAGCCTGAAAAACTGCAATATCCTGAATATTTCTTGCGTCCCAAACAGCACGTAATCTAATAACACCAGCCTGATCCGGATACTGATATCCCCGTCATAAAAGTATTTTCAATCGTTTGAATCAAAGCCCTTGCAGAATTCTGATTCCATGTGACCCGAAAATTTTTTTGGAGATATTTGTGTACGCGGAAATAAAGTAAGTGCGTGATTATTGGTACGCATATCCGCATCAGTAAATTTCCATCATTTGATAATTCATATTTCTGGATGCAGGAAACCAACCGGTAGAAACAGAAACCCCAAAGTAATAGTTTCCAGGCCGGGAAGGAGTATCGAAACGAATGCTTGTATCCCTCACTGTTCCGGTAAGTACCATATTTGTGATATCGGTTGAACGCACCATCTGGGCAACATATTTGTCTTTATAGTGCAAATGGTAAACCAGCCATGAAGGCATTTGCTTATTTTCATTGAACCTCACAGTATCCTTATACGGATTGATAATAGTTACCGGTAATATGATACTTGAATTGGCAGGAAAACGGAATTTCTTTATTTTAAACCTAAGTCCGAGCTTGTAATGCGATCTGAAATTATCACAAAAACCGTAGTATGTGATGATGTTATTGCTGGTCACAAAAGCTTTTTTCTCCGGAAGCCACCGCCAGGGTGAAAAATCAACTACCATGATTTCCTTACCCTGGATGCTTTTCTCAATATCGCTCCAGTAATAATACTGCGTTCTGTGCCCTGAGAAATCATCCATTGTGTATGCCGGCTTTCCTGTATAAAAAATGTACTTTGAGGCTCTCTGGTAGGAGTTTAAAAAGAGTACAGGTCTGCCGCCTGATTTTTTCTCCAATTCCTTCGACCATTCCCTCCAGCCGTAAAGCTCAGATAGGTTTACCTTGTCGCGTGATAATTTTAAATAATCATACATCAAGTAAACTCTGAATGCAAGTAAAATAGCAATGCTGATGACTGCTACAGGAATGATCCATTTCCTGAGTTTTATTTTTCCTGCGGATGTCCGGTAGGCCATGATCAGAATCGGTACGAAGGCCGGAACGGTCCAGTTTGGCTCAACCTTTCCGCGGAAAGTATAGACCATAAAAAACAGTATGATCCCGACGGCCGTGACCTTGAGGCTTCTGTCGAAAATGTCTTTTGGTTTAAATACGATCATGGCCCAAAAAAACACAAATGCCATCAAAAGTCCGTAAATGCCGAACTGACCCACGAAGTACTCGCCAAAATACTGAAGGTACTTGAACTGCTCAAAATTCCGTTCTATAAGATGGTAGTATATTGTCGGATGATCGTTTCTGAAAGACCACAGAATATGAGGTATCATTAAAATGATCCAGCTAAGTATGGCAATGTAAAATGAGCGGCTTCTCAGAAGCCTGAAGTTCGACATAATCGTGAAGAATATCACAAGTATTCCGTTGTATTTGCTGTAAATCATGGCAGCCATAACCATACCCCAAATCACGGACAGCAGGATGCTGTCGTTTTCCAGTAGTTTTTTATAGATCAGGAAATACAGAATTGTGAAAAAAAGCAACGCAACATCCGGGGCAGCCATAAATCCCCCCACCTGGGCGATCAGGGTGGTGAATGCCAGGGCTGCGAAGAGTACAGGATCTTTAACCCCGGCAAGCCGGGAAAGCAGGAAGAGCGAGAGTGTATTGATGATCACAAAGAAAAATCTGACACCGAATTCGTTGTGGAACAGTGTATATCCAGCCCTGATCAGAATACCAACCATGGGAGGATGCTCGTAATACCCCCAGGCAAGCTTCTGTCCGTACATCCAGAACAATGCCTCATCATCGAATAACCCCGTAAATGCCGCCTGGATGAAATTGATAACCATCCAGGCGAGAAGGATGTACAACAGTAAATGTTTTTTTTTCATCAATTCATCTTTTGCGTTCTTTGCGAATGCAGGAAGATTCACGGTACATCAGGTGTATTTAAGTTTCCCGAACCGAATTTTGAAAACTGTAACCGAATAGCGCACGAGCTCCTTTTTCAGGTTTGTTTTTGAGAGGCCACCTTTACGGTCTTCGTAAAAAACAGGAATCTCCAGAATGATTTTTTTCCGTTTTTGCATCACGTACAGGAACCTGATGAAGTAGTCGCCATAGCCATAAAAAATAGCCTCCGGCCGGATCCCATCAAGGATTGATTTATTGAATGCAAAAAAGCCGCTCAGGTTATCGGTGGTTCTGACTCCGAGTGTATAGTGAATAAATTTGTTAAACAGTTTGCTGCCGAAATACCTTAGCCGCGATGTCTCCATGCCTCCTCCGATTACATAGCGCGAACCTACCGCGATATCAAAATATCCCGTGATCTTGATAAGAAGCGGAATAAGTTTTGGCGGATGGTTGAAGTCGGTATCCATAACAACCAGGATGTCGCCGGTTGAATTCCTTATTCCGTGAAGGATCGCCGAAGCGAGTCCCTTCTCGTTCAAGCGGAGAATAGGCACAATGCACGGGTCGTTTCCAAAAGCATCCACAATCAACTGGTAAGTTCCGTCTTTGCTGTTGTCGTCAACAATAACGATCTCGTAATCGAGCAGTTCATGCGAAAGTATTTCTGATATTTCCCGGATGAGAAGCAGGATCGATTCCTTTTCGTTATAGGTAGGAAGGATAACAGATACTTTCATACGATGACTTTATTTAAGCATTCCAGAAGTGAAGAGGAGATGAACCCGATGTCGGTGTCGGTGAGCCCGACGTAGGTAGGGAGGCTGATGCCCTCCTGAGCAATTTTCAGGGAATTGTGCAGTTCGCCACGCGTAAATTTCAGATCCTGGTAAAACGACATCATGCTGATGGGGTAAAATATCGGTCTGGAATCAATGCCGGCTTCCTTCAGCAGAGCAATCACCTCGTTGCGGCCGTCGAAGGTCATGCCTGTCAGCCGGAGGGTAAACATCCAGTTCACATTGCGCTGTTTGTTCACTTCCTGGAGATTGATTCCCGGATGATGGCTGAGTGCCTGGCAATATGTGCGGTAAATTGCATCCCGGGCGGCAATCAGGTTGTCGACCTGCTCCAGTTGAGCCACTCCCAGCGCGGCCTGAATGTTGGTCATGCGGTAGTTGAAACCCAAATCGTCGTACCAGTATTTTTTTGCCCGGTTCATGCCATGATCGCGCAACAACAGCATGCGTTCAGCCAGGGCGTCATCGTTGGTGATGCACATCCCACCTTCACCGGTGGTAATAATTTTGTTTCCGAAAAAACTAAAGCAGCTGATGTGGCCGAAGGTCCCGGTTTTTTTACCATTGTATTCGGCTCCGAGTGCCTCCGCGCAATCCTCTATTACGAGCAGATTGTGTTGTTTTGCGATCTTCATGATCTCTCCCATGGCTGCCGGATTGCCATAAAGATGAACAGGAATGATGGCTTTAGTGCGCGACGACAAGGATTGCCGTATCGCATCCGGACTGATATTCCAGTCGCCGGGCGATACATCTGTAAGGATTGGTGTGGCCTGGCAGTAACGTACACTGTTGGCTGTGGCAATGAAGGTGAGATCCGGAACGATCACTTCATCACCTTCTTCAATGCCTGCAGCAGCAAGCGCCAGGTGGAGGGCGATGGTTCCGTTGTGGGTGGCCACCGCATGTTTAACCCCATGATAGGCAGCGAAGGCTTTCTCGAAAGTTTCTATATATCGTCCGATGGAACTAACCCATCCGGAATCGAAGGCATCCAGAACATATTTCCGTTCGTTGCCGAGGAACGTGGGTTGTGCAATGTTGATCTGCTTTATGGCCATCTACTCAATTTTTGTTGGAATGGCTAAGCTATCACAAAAAACCGTATTGTCGATTGGTTATTTGATTTTTTGGCTCATTTTTGAAAAAAATCCGCAGAGGTCAGTTGCTCTGAAGTCGCCTGAACAAAATCAGTTTTTCAAATTTTTCGAGGCCCGATCTTGAGTCCACTCTGAAAAGTATATATCCATGAAAGGTGTTGGGCTAAAGCCATATCTTTTAACGACTTGCCTAACCCCGACCTTAAGGTCGGGGTTATTGATAACCAATACGTTACTGGACTTTAGTCCAAAATATAATTCTTTTCGGAGTGGGCTAAACGTTAGGATAACTTACAAGATGTTCCCCGGTGGCGGGAGATCGAACCTCGCAATCTGAGCCGGGTATGTTTGAAAATAAATGAAAGGAGTTTTTTAGCCGACCCGAAATCATGTTCAATTTTGGGTTAGGATAAAGCAGGCCTTTGCCTTCAGTGGTGATTAATCCCTGACCAGCTTAAATATTCTGTTGCTGATCTTGCCCTCAACCTCCAGAAGATAAATCCCACAGGGAAAATTCGAAAAGTCAATGATCATCTTTTCATCACCAATTGCATCAATTGCCTGCTTTTGGTAAATTAAATTTCCCGCTAAGGTGTGGATCTTAATCCCAAGAATCAGATCATTTCTAACCCTGGAATTTACAATTACCTGGTCGTTTACCGGATTGGGAAAAACAAGAAATGACGCTTCTATAGGCGGGGCAGGATTCCCTGTTATGGTGCAGGATTTCAAATATGTGATGCGGGTAGAGGATTCCAGGGTGTCATTAAAGACTATCCAGGATGAAGCATCTTTTTTCAGGTAATAATTAAGAAAAGGGAGCAGCAAATCAAGTGTTATTCCATGCTGCTCCTCCCGTGTGATAGTGAAAGTTTGCTGGCAGCCAACTTCACCGAGGGAACATTGAAAATTGTAATCTGCAAAGTAACAATGACCGCCACCTTTTATGTTTACAAAGAATTTGCAATCACTTGCGAGGGAATCGTACATGGGCACCTGGTTCTGTGCAGGCGGTGCAACGCAATCCTTTTCCGCAGCGAACACCAGCGATGGCTGAGAGATCTGCTTCGCTGCATGGATAGCAGACGGAGTCGTTTCCGCAGCGGCGAACGTCACCATGGCCGTTGGAACCTGATTGTTCTCACAGGCAAGGAAGGAAGCCCCTCCTCCCATCGAATGCCCCATAATGGCGGAAGTACTGTCAACATGACCAAAAAACGGGGAAGTTGTGGAATTCCCTTCGGTCTTCATCTGAATAATCAGGAATGCCAGGTCTTCCCCAAGCGCAAGATGATCAGGGGCAATCCCGCCTTCAGTTTTTGTAAATACCATGATGTATCCTCGCGGAACCAGCGAATCCTTCAAATAAAGATAGGAATCATATGCCATCAGGAATCCATGCCCAAACGAAATGACCGGAAACGCACCACTGGCAACGGGAACATTATTACCGGCGTCCGCACCCGGGTAATACAATTCGCAAGGTACTGAACGGTTATTCCGCATTGGATCCGTGAAATTCATTGTGCGGTGACCAATCGGGAACCCCTGGGAAACTAATGTGAGCGGAATAATGTTTAACAAACACAAGAAACAGGACAATATGATTTTCATATTTCTAGGAATTTTCTTCAAAAATATAACTTTTCAGAGGAGAAATGAAAACACTCCTCATTTTACCCTCTTTTTGGGGCACTTCCCCGCAACTTGCTGCCGGGAAGTTCATTAGTTATTCAGATTTTTTTATCGGCGACGATTAAGAGACTGTTTAAAATTCTTGTAATATTCAGTTGGTCTCCTTCGTGGTTCTTATTCGTTTCCGTTGTTCTACCTCCGGTTACACCGGAGGTTATTAAAATAAAAGTCCTTCGGACTATTCTAAAATGAAAACCCTGAAAGGGGTGAATATCATAATAAACGAAATAAATTAAATTTAAACAACAATTAACCACCATGAACACAAAGAAGGCACAATGTTCACTAAAAAGAATTACGTTTTAATCGTGTTCCTTTCCTTGAAATAAAAACACTACCTTTGAAATAGTTTATTATTCATGATATAAGTCCTGTTAATTTTCGTGAGAACATATTGTTAACGCAATCCTTTATGAAAACTAATCAAAGAAAATCAATGATTTCAGTATCCAGAGTTGGCAGAATCCTTTTTGCTATGCTCCTGCTCTTTGCCCTTGTCCCGGGTACAATTCACGCACAATGGAATACCAACACTTCTGTAAACCTGCTGATATCCAACCTTGTGACAGCCGACATGCAGGCGGCACCAACAGCGGACGGAAAAACCTGGATCGCCTTCTATGTAGCGAACGGCGGCAATTATGATATGCGGGCACAGCTGATCGATGCCGACGGTTATAAGCTTCTCGGAGACGATGGGATCCTTGTCGACAACCAGCCATCCGGTTCGGCGACCTATGTTTATAATGTCTGCGTGGATGCCCAGAACAATTTTATCATCGCTTACCAGGATGAAAGAACAGGATCGCTGCAGTCTGTAGTATATAAAATATCTGAGTCCGGAGCCCAACTTTGGGGTGATCATGGCATTGTCCTCGGCGGGGGCCTTGCCCCTTATCCTGCCGCCTTGAGCAACGGAGAGGTGGTCGTCGCCTGGAACGCAGACGCCGGAAACACACTGAACCTGCAGAAGATCACCACCATCGGCACCTTAGCCTGGTCGCCACCGAAAACTGTGTTGGTCGGTTCAGCCACCACCACGCGTGGACAACCCATCACCAACAATGCAGGGAAATTCACCCTGGTCTTTCAGATGGGAAACATGTCCACCACTCTCTATGCCCAGATGTTCAATGCCTCAGGGAACGCTGTTTATCAACCACTGCAGATCTGCGACCAGGGGACTGCCCCCTGGAGATACTATTCCGTCATCTCCGAGGCCGACACGACCTATGTGGGTTATTACAGCTCCACGGGAAACCGCTTCAACTCATTCTGCCAAAGGGTGAACCCCGACGGCACTATCCCGTGGGGAATGAACGGGTCGCATTTCAATACGCATACGGCCGGAGGCGACAGTTACCAGGGCGAGACCAGCATCAACATGTCCCCCGGGTCCAAATATGTCTGGTCCGTCTGCAGTTTCAGCAATCCCAACCAGACCGTCTACGGCGTTTATATCCAGAAGTTCCTGAAGAGCACCGGCGCCCGGCAATTCACCGACCAGGCCAAGGTTGTCTATCCCATCAGCGCAAGCACCGACCAGTGGTGCGGTGCGCTGGAGGTGGTTTCTGACAATCCTATGTTCATGAGCTATGATGTGACAGAGAAGATCTATGCCACCCGGCTCGATACTGCGGGCAACTTTGTCTGGCCCGGAAACCGGGTCGAGGTAAGCTCCACGACAGCCGGTGGGTCGACGCCGAAGATGCGTTACACGTTTACTCCGGATGGACCGAATCGGTGCGCCTGCACATGGACCGAGGACCGGGGCGGCGGCTACATGGGGTATGCCCAGGGCATATCGATCGGTGGACTGGTCGGATTGACTGTCGCAACCGAAGGTGGCGTTCTGCCTACGATCAGCAGCCCCGGGGGTACCCTCCAGATGGTTGCCACCGTATATCCTTCCACCGCCAGCCAAGAGGTGCTCTGGAGTATTCTCCCGGTAACGGGCATGGCCACGATCGACGCAGCAGGTCTTGTAACCGGGGTTTCGAACGGCACAGTCTATGCCAAAGCCAGAGCGTTGCAGGATACGACCATGATGGATTCGCTGATGATCACCCTCATCAACCAGACAGGTCAGCCGCCTTCAGTGATCACACAAGCCGCCACTTCAATAACATCATCTGAAGGCACCCTGAATGGAACGGTTAATGCCAATAATCTGTCGACTGTCGCCTCGTTCGAATGGGGTCTTACTAACATATACGGGAATATCATTAATGCGACCCCGGCAACCGTCACCGGAACAACTGTCACCCCTATAATGGCAGTTCTCAACGGTCTGACCTCAAATACCCTCTACCACTTCCGTGCGAAGGGAAGCAGTGCCGCCGGACCGGCAACGGGTGCGGATCTTACTTTTACAACATCCACCGGAGTGGGCGTTGACAACAAGGAGTCACTGAAGGCGGATATCTATCCGGTTCCCAACAACGGGCTGTTCAACATCTCCATCAGCAGCGGATCAAAGAACGGATGGACACTGGACGTGTATAACGCGCTGGGATCAAATATCCTCAGCAACGGGAAAATCAATCTGGAGGGTAACGGCATCACGGCCGTCGACCTCAGAACTGCTCCCGCAGGAGTCTATACCCTCATTTTACGCAGTGGAGCTAAACAGCTGGTCAGGAAAATGGTAATCAACAGATAGGCTGGCGAAAAAGAAGCGGCTTACCGGGTTAGTTATCCTTTATACATCTCACGGAGTAACCAGATCTCACTTTGTTCGATTCACGCCTTTGGCATGACCACATTGGTCAAGGCTGCTTATGTGGTGACTGGTATTTTCTTTTGTTCTTTTTTTTGGTGGAAGCAAAAGAAAGAACAATAGACCAAAAAGTTATTATTTTTGATGTTCCTATATTTTCCTGTAGACGGGCCACTCTGCGGTTATTGTTAAAATTGCATCTTTTGAGACAGCCTCCAGGGGGCGGGGCTGGAAGGGTTGAGCCGTTCGTCAACCTGAAATTTGTGTCCTGCCGCCCTGGTGGTTAAAATATGGTCTCAGAATCCCTCAAATCTGTAAATTTGCCTGTTCATTAAAATTGATATTCCCATGGAAAAGGTCTATAAATATTGCCAGAGCTGCGGTATGCCATTTAAAAAAGATGAAAAGGGCGGAGGCACGAACATGGATGGGAGCAAAAGCACGATCTATTGTTCCCGTTGCTATGAAAACGGAAAGTTCATCCGGCCAGATATAACAGTGAACGAAATGAAAGAGCTGGTAGAGGGAAAACTCAAAGAGATGGGATTTCCAGGTCTTGTTGCATGGTTCTTTACTACCAACATTCCAAGGCTTGAGCGGTGGAATAAGTCCAAAGTCTAAAGTCTAAAGTCTAAAGTCTAAAGTATGAAGTGCGAAATGTTATCTGCATCATGGCAGGTGTTAGAAACGCGCGCCATCCGCAATTATTCAATCCTCACAATACTCCAGTTCTCCATGTTGGCATTGGTGGCTTCGACAGGCGGGAGCTGAACCGGGCCCGGTGGTGTTCCAAATCGGATCTCCCCGATCTTGGTATATTTCTTAAACATGAGAGGAAGCCCGTGAGAAAAAGCCGGATCAGGCACATCGTTGAGTTGGAAATGAAGATGCGGTTCGGTGGAATTTCCTGAATTACCCAACCTCGCAACGGGCTGGCCCTCCTCCACATGATCCCCCGCCTTAACACGGAAAGAACCTGGAAGGCAATGCATGTAAACCGCCCAGCACCCTCCGATGTCGAGGACCAGGTAATTGCCGTAATAGGTATCATTGATAGTCAGAACGGCATCGCGGGCATTGCCCGAATTCTCTGCACGACCGTCCACCACCTTGACCACAGTCCCGGTACCCACGGCATAAAGCGTATCGCCATATGCAAAGAAGGATTCATTTTTCTTCGGGTCGCCCGAATAGGTATCCTGCCAGTCCTCATTGATCTGGGTGAGGTCAAAGGCGAATTTCTCATTGGTCCAAATGCCCCCGTTGATGAAAAATGCCAGGTAATAGTGATATCCCATGGTCGACTGGTTATGGAACAGGTAGAGATTCCCCTTTACCGGTGATGCAATCAGCCGGGGTGCCTCGTTTTTCCTCACATGCACGATCCCGCCTTCCACAGTGACCCGCTGATTGCTGATCGTATCAGTGAGAATAAACCGGTGCGAGATATTGTCGGGTACCGTTTGGTTCAACAGGATGGGAATCTGGAACGAGATGTAATACCTGTAAATCTGATCAATCTTGAATTCGGGGCTCTGCTGCAGCGGTCCCTTCCAGATGAACGGCAGGTCCGCTTTTTCGATCGTGAAGAGATCGGCCTTTGTGTCATTGTCGAAAACGACGACCTGCTGAAGTTTAAGTCCCTCTTTCTCAAACTCCCAGGTATTAAGCATGTAACAAATCCTAAGGTACTTTTCGGTCTTGTAAGGGACATAGTTCTGGGAGAGTGTGATCTTGTCTGCGACAGGCGTATAGGTGGTATCACACTTTTTGCAGCCTGTCAGGAAGAAAAAAACACATACAATTGTGGAAAAAACAATACTGGTCTTCATGGTAAAAATTTAGGTGATGTCTCATCCGGTCAGATCTCACGATTCTGCCGCATCCTGTAGAGGGTCGATTTTCCGATATCCAGCTTCTTCGCAACAGTAATCAGGTTATTATCATGCCTTTCCAGGTAGGTTTTGATGATCTTTCTGATGTAATCATTGAGTGTCATTGAATCATCGACAAGGAAATCCTTGTTTTTGTTCACGGCTGTGAATGAGATATCTTCAGATAAAAGCTGCTCCTGATCCGACATGACGATGGCAAGCTCAATGATGGCCCTTAGTTCCCGCACATTCCCAGGGTAATGATAATTCATCAGCTTCTCCTTCGCTCCGGTGGAAAAAGCTTTCTTAGACATTTTATTCCCTTTGCAGAATTCATCGGCAAAGTGCTTTGCCAGTATCAGGATGTCATTCCCGCGCTCCCGTAAGGGCGGCAGGTGTATGGGAAGACCGAGAAGCCGAAAGAACAGGTCCTCCCTGAAGGTTCCCTTTCTCACCTCTTCAGAGAGATCACGGTTGGTAGCCACAACGAAGCGGATATCAAGCAGGATAGTATCTGAGCCGCCGATCCGGGTCACTTCACGTTCCTGCAGGACGCGCAAAAGTTTCGATTGCAGGCTGATATCCATCTCCGCAATTTCATCAAGAAACAAGGTCCCGCCATTGGCTTCCTCAAATTTTCCTGCTCTTCTGGCCACTGCCCCGGTAAAAGCGCCTTTTTCAAAACCGAATAACTCGCTCTCCAGCAGGTCTCTTGGTATCGCCGCCATATTGACTGCAACAAACGGCCTTTTCTTCCTTGCAGATTCGTAGTGAATTGCCTGGGCAACAAGCTCTTTCCCGCTGCCGGTCTCTCCGCTTATGGATACATTGATTGTTGTTTTGGTTGCCCTTTCGATCAGCGAGTGAACCTTCGTTATCGCCGGGCTCTGGCCAAGCAGGTTCTTACCGGCTGAATATTTCCCAGCCAGCTTTTCACGCAATACCTCCACCTCTCCTTTCAGGGCAATGTTCTCCCTGATCTTGATGATTGCATTCCACAACCGGTCGAGTGTCTCTTCATCCTTCACAAAATAATCATAAGCCCCCTCCTTCAGAAAGGTAATTGCAGTGGAAATATCCTCCTGGCTGGAGATGACCATAATCTCCATCTCCGGGTACTGCTGCTTGATCTTCTTCAGCACCTCGCGGCCATTCATGTCGGGAAGGGAATAGTCGAGAGTGATAACAGACGGTTTCCTGTAAAGATTCGCCAGGCATTCCTTCCCCTTCAGGTAACGGTACACCACATACTCGGGATTGAGCCTGAGACGGTATTCGAGCATCTCACCATAGATTGGATCATCTTCCACAATGAAAATAACAAATTCATTCATCTTGTCCGGTTTTTGCAATCTGTATCAAATTGGGAATAATTTCTTATTTTGGACAAATATACCAGAAAAGAACAACTTCCTGCAAGGATGATTTCAGAAGGTGGATCTTTCGCTAAGGTTTTTCATTTTCAAGTTCCCCGGCCACGCGTGCGATCACATCTGCCAGCCGGTCGATCAGGAATTCCAGTTCCGGGGACACCAAACCTTCCTTAGCCATCGCTTCAATCGAGCGGATATCCTGCTTCAGATCGTCGATGCCGAAGTTGTCGATGGTGGGTTTGATCCGGTGCGCCGTCTTCCTGATCTTTTCCGGGTCACCCTCCTTCAGGGCAGTTTTTATCTCATCAACGGCTGCGGGCATTTGCTCAAGAAAAAGCCGGATCATTTTCCTGACAAAATCAGAATTTCCCCGGCTGAACTTCCGGATGTAATCAAGATTGTATGAATTCTTCCGGGCTTCTATAGTGCTGCCGGCCATAACCGATGTTATTTCCGGGGCTATATTCCCTGAAGTCAGATTCCTGACTATGGTACCGAGAAGGGCACCCTCCTCAAAAGGCTTGGTGATATAATCATTCATCCCTGCTTTGAGCGAGATGTCCATTTCCGTTTTGAATGTACCAGCCGTAAGGGCAATGATGGGAGTATCCATCCGCATCTGTTGACGGATGATATTTGTTGCCTTAAGCCCATCCATGACAGGCATCTGCAGGTCCATCAGGATAAGATCAAAGTTGTTTTTCTTCAGTATTTCAATGGCTTCGGCTCCGTTTGTGGCCTCCGTCACATGCACTCCGTAACGGGAAAGTGCGTTCCGGGCCACCAGACGGTTCAGGTCATTGTCTTCTACCAGCAATATGTTCTTGTTTTTCAGAAGAGAAAAACTCTCTGTTGCCGGTGCAGGTCCAGTGTCTGCTTCCGTTCCGGGTTCAGGATCATGCAGAAACCCGATGAATAGTAACTTGTCTTTATCAGCCAATAATTCAATTTGTCCGTGTAAAATCAACCTGTCAGGAGATCCGCAGACGATGACGACCGGCCGGCCTGTCAATGCCGGCGCCGTTGTTATGTCAAGTGCTGTACCTTCGGGACTTTGAATGGTAAAGAATTCAGCAAACGGCTTCCCTGTGATCCCTGGAAATAGTTCCCTGATTTTTTTCCCGCAGGAAAGAATGGAACCCTGGGAATCCAGCAACAGGTAATAAGGGGAAATACGGTCGAACCGGGCTGACTCAAACGAAAAAAATGATCTCATGATCCTGATCCCCTCAGCAGTTTGGTTAATGTATGATACTTGCAAAAGTATGAACTTATTCCCAAAATGCCTTCTGCTCCTTCTGAAAATTCCCAGAGAAGGGAACATATTCCCAATTTGGGAAACATAATTTACATCGCCGAATTTTAAATCACTGAAAATGTGGCTATTGAAAACATATTTTCGCTGGCACGATATTCGATATCCGCATACCGAATCAAGCTACAAACTCCCAACTAACAAATTACTGCAATGAAGCAAAAAATTCTAGTCATTGACGACGAACCAAGCATCCGCCTTTTGTTGGAGAATTTTCTCTCGGAGGACTACACCATTATCAGCAGAAGCAATGGCATCGAGGCTCTTGAATGGATGGAAAGGGACATTCCCGATCTCATCATTTGCGATATCCAGATGCCGGAAATGGATGGTTACGGGTTGCTCGAAAAGGTGAGACAGCGCGGGTACACCAAGCATACGCCAGTCATTATGCTGTCGAGTCATGAAACAAGCAAGGAACGGATAAAATGTTACAAGCTCGGAGCCCAGGACTACCTGACCAAACCTTTTAACCCGGAGGAGTTGGAGGAGATGATCAAGAAGAACCTTCATCCGATCCACTACGCGCTCCGCTGGTAATTTTTCGTTAAGGAGATCAGAACTCACGGACAATTTGCAATCAAAGAAGAAATGACCATGAATAAAAAAATCAATATACTCTATGTTGGGAAGTCGGCGAAAACGATCGGGCAACTGGAGATGAATACGAAAATCTCTTTGCAGGTGACCGGGAATATGCTCCAGGCGGAGAATTTTCTGAAGTCGGACTGTGCTATTGATGCTATCGTTTGCGAATACCAGATCACCGGCGGTGACGGCATGAAGCTGAACAGCTGGGTTCGCCAGCAGTACCGGTTCAATGCAGTGCCATTCATCCTGGTTTCCGAGCAGTTCGGGGAAAGCCTGATAAGGAAATCATTCATGCTTTTCATCGACGATTTCTATATGCTTCCGCTTCCCCCGGCCGAAGATCTCGTCGACCGAATCCTCTTCCTGAAGGATCACAGGAAAAAAGAACTGTCAGCCTCCCAGGAAGTGACTCCGGTCCAGGTGCTGAAAATTCCGCTGATCAAGCGGTTATTCGACATCATTGTTGCAGGAACAGCGCTGATCCTGGTATCTCCGGTGATGATGCTCATCGGATTGGCCATCAGGCTGGAATCTAATGGCCGGATATATTATGTATCCAAAAGGGTTGGACAAAAGCCGTTTGACTTTTACAAGCTGCGTTCCATGCGCACTGGTGCCGATGCGGAGCTGGGCCGGCTTGCCAAAGAGAAAAACCAGTATAAGACTTCAGCAGGACAGAACGGGATTGATTTTTCCAGGCCATGTCCGCGCTGCAGTGAAATGCCTGCAGGAGAATCCTGCTCACCGATCCTCCACATAAGTAAGGAGAAGATCTGCGATTACTGGTACAATATCCAGAAGAAAGAGGTGGAAAAATCAAAATCCTCCTTCATCAAGATCGTGGATGATCCCCGGGTTACCAGGGTGGGCAAATTTATCAGGAATACCAGCATTGACGAGCTGCCACAACTGTTCAATGTTTTGAAAGGTGACATGTCGATCGTTGGTAACCGCCCGCTTCCGGTTTACGAAGCCGAGCGCCTTACACAGGATCAGATCGCCAAGCGATTTCTTGCCCCGGCAGGCATCACCGGGCTATGGCAGGTAGAACTCAGGGGTAAGGGAGGAAACATGTCGGAAGAGGAGCGGATTCGGCTCGATAATGTCTATGCCGACCATTTCGTTGGAAACGACTACTCTTTCTGGTACGATCTGAAGCTGATCCTCCGGACTTTACCCGCACTTTTTCAAAAAGCAGCCGTCTGATGAGATCCATTAAAACCATGAAAAACACACAAAATATACTACTGACAATCATCCTGGTCATTGTTTTCCTGTGCGGTAAGACATTTGCACAACAGACACAAACTTCAAACCCGGTAAAGGGATCATCCGCATCCTTTGAAGCCGATGGCTTCCTTGAAAAAGTTCCACCGGTAGAAGCCCTTATCGACTCGGCTGTTTCGCATGCACCGGGCATCAGGAGCCAGGATATAAGCGTTAAAAAAAGCAGGCTGGATATTAAGCATGCCCGGAACAACTGGACCAACGACCTGGTCAACGCAGGAGGCGTGGTCAACTACGGTAAGATGAATGACCTTTACCTGGCCGATAATTCTCAGGTCGGGCAGGTTGCGGCAACCACCAGTACCCAAACCCGCTACTCGGTTGGTGTTACGGTAAAACTCCCGATCTCCTCCCTCTTCAACCATTATGATTATAAAGCAGCAAAGATCCAACTGGAGCAGACAGAAAACCAGCGGCAGATCCTGGTCAATGAACTCCGCGAAGAGGTGATGAACCGCTATAACAGCCTTGTTTCAAACTACCTGACCTATAAGATCCTCTTCGAGAGTTTTGATGATCAGGAGATCATCATGCAGCATGCCGAAAAGGATTTCCTCAGCAACCAGATCACCATTGCGGAGCTTTCCAGCATCAGGGTATCCTTTGCAAAGGCGAAAGTTGACCTGAGCAAATCAAGGTATGATTTTCAGAAGAGTTTATGGCTGCTTGAAGAGGTTGTTGGGTTTAAGATCAGGGAATAATTGAACGTAAAATTTGTTATTATGAAATTTTCGCTTATCTATTTTGTCAGGCTTTTCTCAAAGCATTTGTTGCTGATCGTGATGGTTCCGTTCATCCTGGCGGTTTCGGTCTTCATCTTTACCAAAGATGAGCCACAAACCTTCATTTCGAAGACCACGGTATTTACCAGCCTGGCCAGTGGCAACTCGGTTGATCTCTCGGGGTTCACCTTCAATACCGTGAACACGCAATTCGATAACCTGATGGGGATCATCAAATCGAATGCAACCCTTGAAAAAACAGGGCTTTCACTCTTCGCGAGTCACCTGATGCTTGAAAAGGCCAACCCTATGCTCATCCAACCGGAACATCTTGAGGAGATGATGAAGCTCGTCCCTTCAGATGTGAAAAAGCTTGTTGTCCGGAACGACTTTGAAAAGACCCTTGCCAACCTGAAGCAGTACAGCGACGCCTCGAACAGCAATTTCGTTTACTACCTGATCAACAAAAAGGAGTGCTACTACAATCCTTCTACCATCCTGGGAAAGCTGGGTGTAAAACGCATCCAGAACAGTGATAACATTGAGCTGTCGTACGAATCAGACGATCCGGGGGTCTGCCAGCAGACCCTGGTTTACCTGGTCAAGGTCTACAAACTGGCCGATATCATCCAGAAAGCAGGCCAGTCAGACAATGCCGTGACCTATTTTGAAAGTGAAGTTGCCAAAGCTTCCGATCACCTGCAGGCCGCTGAAAATGAACTCCTTGAATACAACAAGGCCAACAAGATCATCAACTACAATGAGCAAAGCAAGTTTATCGCCGGGCGCAAGGAGCAGTTCGAGATGGGATACCAGGATGTGCTCAGGCAGAACGCCGCATCAAAGGCGGTAATCGACCTTCTTGACAAGAAAATGACTCCCGGGATCAGGCGAAGGTTAACGGGCAGCGAATTACTTGGGTTGCGGAAAGAACTTGGAAAAGTGAACCAGGACCTGGCAGCCGTGCAATCGCTTGGCGAAGAAGAAGACAACCGTGCGACAAACCAGGGAAAGTTCAAATCACTCACACAGAAATCCTTTCAGTTAAAAGAACAGATGCGGGGCGTTGTAGATTCGCTCTATGATCTCACGAACGGAAATACCAATGTTCCTGAGAGAAACATCGTCACCGACTGGCTCTCCTCCACGATCGATTATGAAGGAACAACCGCCCAGATTGCCACCATGGATAAGCTTCGCCAGGAATTCGATGTGATCTACTCCCAGTATGCACCCATGGGCGCGATGATGCGGCGGCTGGAAAGGAAGATCAACGTGGCTGAAGATGAATATCTCTCGCTTGTGAAAAACCTGGGGTTGGCCAAGCTTAAGCAGCAGAGCGTGGAGGTTTCATCCGCCAACACAATCCTTGATCCTCCTCGTTTTCCGGCACAACCCCAGCCCGGCAAGCGAAAAATCCTGATCCTTGCTGCCGGGGTTATCGGATTGCTGATCACATTGCTTATCATACTGACTCTCGATCTAATGGATTCCTCCCTGCGCAACGCCGCCAAGGCCTCTGCGGAAACGGGTCTTGAAGTTGAAAGCATCTTCCCCGTCATCAGGAGAAAAAAACAGAAAATTGATATCGCCTACCTCGAGAAGAAGAGCATTGAAGCTATTTCACGGAAGCTGATCCTGCAATCGATCACTTCAAAAAAAGACAGCACCCCCGTGACCAGCATCGTCTTCAGCACCCTGGAGAACGAAGGGAAAAGCTTCCTGCTTCAGCGAATTGCATCGCATCTGAGCAGCATGGGGTACAAAGTGCTGCTGCTTCACCCGCATGAGACAGCGATCATGGGATCAGCAGATTTTGATGTTGCACGCTATATAGTTTCAAAGGATTTTTACCTCATTTCAAGCTTCAGGGGACTGGAAACGCCGGGTTTTGTCCCGAAATGGGAAAAATACAATTTCATTTTTGTCGAATTTCCGGGGATCCTCCATTCATCATTTCCGGTCAACCTCTTTAAAACTGCAGATCACTGTTTTCTGGTTTGCCGCGCCAACCGCACCTGGGGGAAGGCCGATGCCAATATTCTGGAAGAAGTTTTGGCCGTAACGGATCCGGTCAGACCAAAAATTCTGCTGAATGGCGTGATTCTTGAAGAGATGGAATCACTGGTCGGAGAGCTGCCGAGAAAAAGGTCCTGGTTCCGGGTCATGGTAAAAAGATTTATCAACCTGCAATTCAGTTCCAGGCAGATCGGCTGACACAAGATCAGTTCATACTTAAAAACAGATCATGAACGAGATAGAAGTGATAACAGGAGCAGAACGGTTAAAGAAACCTGAGGCCATCGGGTTCCTGCTGCTCTCCTCCTTTCTCACATCTCTGGTCATCTCCCACTGGGGAATGCCTGCCGGCATGATGCTGCTGATCATCCCGATGATCGTGGTCTTTGTCGCCGTCATCTTTGTGAATCCGCGAAACGGACTGATCGCTGTTTACGTTCTTAATTTCCTTGCCCTCGGGCTCTACCGTTACATCACGGTAATTCCCTGGGGACTAACAGTCGACATCCTCCTGGTACTGACTTACCTGGGCCTTGTTTTCCGGGCTTTTCACCGGAAGGTGGAGTGGGGCAATGCAAGGAATGAGCTGGTTCTGATCTCCGCGATCTGGCTGGGCTATTCACTCCTTGAACTGCTTAACCCCGAAGCGGGCAGCAGAGTGGCTTGGTTTTACGCTGTCAGGGGTGTATCGCTTTACATGTTTCTTACGGTTCCACTGGTCTTCATACTTTTCAACAAGCTCTCTGATCTTCGTCTTTTTTTCCTGATCTGGGGTATCTTTTCTATCCTCGGCTCCCTGAAGGGTATCCAGCAACTTCACATCGGGCTTGACCCATATGAGCAGCGCTGGATGGACGAGGGCGGAGCCTCGCAGCACCTGCTGTTCGGTGAGCTCAGGGTCTTCTCCTTCTTTTCTGATGCCGGCGAGTTCGGGGCTGCCCAGGGAATGGCGGGCGTCGTCTTTGGCATCCTTGCTTTCATGGAAAAGAAATCCCGCCTTCGGCTCTTTTATGCAATTGTGGCTATTCTCGGGATTTATGGCATGATGATCTCCGGCACCCGGGGGGCACTTTCAGTTCCGTTTGCCGGACTCTTCCTTTACATGATCCTGCGGAAGAACAAGAAAATATTGATCGTCAGCGTTGCTGTGCTGGCTGCAGCCTACATGTTTTTCAACTACACCTATATCGGCCAGAATAATGCTACCATCCGCAGGATGCGCACGGCCTTCAACCCCGATGATGCATCGTTGCAAACAAGACTCTCGAACCAGCAAATGATCAAGGGATATCTCACAGCACGCCCCTTCGGTGGCGGTCTCGGATCAACCGGCGCACTGGGGCAGAAATATAATCCCGGATCCTTCCTCTCAAAGATCCCGACCGATTCCTGGTATGTAATGATCTGGATGGAGGAAGGGATTGTCGGACTGATCCTGCATTTATCAATCCTGATTTTTATCCTCGGCAGAGCATCGTTCATGGTATTCTTCAGGCTACGGAATGAAAGTGTTAAAACACCGGTAATGGCAATGGCAGCAGGGATGTTCGGGATCATGCTGGCATCTTACGGAAATCCTGTGCTCGGGCAAATGCCGGTTGGCATCCTGCTCTACAGTTGCATGGCATTCATGTTCATGGCACCCCGGCTTGACAGGGAAGAAACCCTGAAAAATAAACAGATCAAATTATGAAAAACGAAGAAGAAAAATATCCTCTCGTATCTGTGATTACAGTCAACTACAACCAGTCGGCTGTTACCTGCGAGTTGCTGAAGTCGCTGCAGAAGGTCAGCTATCCCCGGGTGGAAGTAATCGTTGTTGACAACGGTTCTCCCAGCGATACCCCCGACCGGATCAAGGAACTGTACCCGGATACCATCCTCATCCGGAGCTCGGAGAACCTCGGTTTTGCAGGTGGAAACAACCTCGGGATCATGCAGGCACAGGGAAAGTATCTCTTTTTCCTGAACAATGATACAGAGGTGGTTCCCGGTGTGATGGAACCGATGGTTGAGCTCCTGGAAAAAGATCCGGGGATCGGTGCGGTTAGCCCGAAAATAAAATATTTTGACGCGCCGGATTTGCTGCAATATGCAGGGTTTACAAGGATGAACCCCTGGACCGTGCGGAACAAGGCTGTGGGATACAAGCAACCCGATGCCCCTGCTTTTGACCAGGTTTCCGTCACCAACTCCATCCATGGCGCAGCCATGATGATACCGCGTCATGTTGTCGATCAGATCGGCATGATGCCGGAGATCTATTTTCTTTATTATGAAGAACACGATTGGGCAGAGATGATCAAGCGTGCCGGTTACAAGATCTATTATCAGCCTGCCACCTTTATTCTTCACAAGGAATCAGTTTCAACAGGCAGGAACAGTCCGTTCATCACCTATTACCTGACGCGTAACCGACTGTTGTTTGCAAGAAGGAATTTCCGCGGGCTCCCTTTCATCTTCAGCATTTTCTTCCAGACGTTCATCTCAATTCCAAAAAACGTGCTCCTCTACCTGGTAAACCGGCGCCCGGAGCATCTTAAAGCATACCTCAGAGGTATCGGATGGCATCTTATGAATAAAAAAAATATTGCGCTTTAAAAGAATTCTCATATGATAGTGTTAAAGAATATCGCCCTGATCATTGAAACTGCACTGTTTCTCTACCTTGCACTGACTTCAGCTTATCTGTTTCTCTTTGGAACAGCAGGCCTTTTCAGATACCGTCCGGTGCCTGCGAGGGAATCCTTTGACCGTAAGATCGCCGTGCTGGTACCCGGATACAAAGAAGATAATGTGATTGTGGAAACAGCCCGGGAATCACTCAGGCAGGATTATCCTTCAGCGTTGTTTGATGTCTTTATCATTGCCGACACGTTCGGGCAGGAAACACTGGAACAATTGAAAAAACTGGAAGTACGTGTCATCGAGGTGTCATTCGAAAAAAGTTCCAAGGCCAATGCCCTGAACAGGGCCATGCAGGAGATAACGGATGACTACCATGTGGCGGTGATTCTGGATGCAGACAACATAATGGCGCCGGGGTTTCTGCGCAAGGTCAACGATGCTTTTGACAGGGGTTTTGCTGCTGTCCAGGGACACCGCACCGCAAAGAATATCAATACAAGGTTTGCCGTTCTGGATGCCATAAGCGAAGAGATCAACAATCATATTTTCCGGAAAGGCCACCGCGTGCTGGGGATCTCATCGGCACTCATCGGTTCGGGAATGGCTCTCGGGTATGCCACATTTAAAGAGATCATGGCCGGGGTCACTGCACATGGCGAGGACAAAGAACTGGAAATGCAGTTGCTAATGGGCGGCATAAAAATAGAATACCTGCACGATGCACTTGTTTTTGATGAAAAGATTCAAAAAGCAGAGGTCTTTGCCCGGCAGCGTAAACGCTGGCTCTCCGCACAGTTCGTTTCTTTCAGGCAATATTTCGGCGCCGGGACCAGGCAGCTTGTCACAAAAGGAAATATCGATCTCTTTGATAAGCTGATCCAGACGATCCTTCCGCCAAGGATCCTGCACCTGGGTATCGTCACATTGCTATTCCTTGCCGCACTTTTCATGAGTTCTATTCTACCTGCCTGGCTACTGTTTTCCATCTCCCTCTCTTACTATGCAGGCTTGTGGCTCATCACAGTGTCCGCGATTCTTTTTTCGGTCCCTGGTAAATATTACAGCCTGGATACCCTGAAGGCACTGAAAGCGCTTCCCGGAGCATTCATGATCATGTTCAGCCTGCTCTTCAGGCTCCGCGGAGCAGACAGGAGTTTTATCCACACACCGCATGGCACCATTGAATCTAATAAAATCATATAAATAACATGAGAATCGGTATAGAAGCACAACGGATCTTCCGCCCGAAAAAACACGGGATGGATATGGTCGCACTGGAATTGATCCGCAACCTGCAGAAGATCGACCTGATCAACGAATATTTCATCTTTGTCAGGCCCGACAAGGATGACACGGTAATCCATGAAACTGCCAATTTTCATATCGTGAAGATCAAGGGCGGACCATTCCCATTTTGGGAACAGGTTTTGCTCCCCAGAGCCGCAAAGAAATACCGTTGCGATCTTCTCCATTGCACAAGCAATACTGCGCCGGTCTTTTCGAAAATTCCCGTAATGATTACCCTTCATGATATTATTTACCTTGAAAAGCTGCTCCTTTTCGGGAGCCAGGGAAGCTGGTACCAGAAACTCGGAAATCTGTACCGCCGATGGGTCGTGCCTCCGGTTGTGAGAAAAAGCAGAAGCATTATTACCGTTTCTGACTTTGAACGCGACCGGATCGGCCGGTTCTTCGGCATGGAACCTCACAAACTCTTCACGGTTTACAATGGAGTAAGCCGGCATTTCAAACCTGTGACCAGCAAACAGGAACTGACCAGGATCAGGCAGAAGTACAGCCTGCCCGGCCGGTTCCTTTTTTTCCTTGGCAATACCGATCCCAAAAAGAACACCCGGGGCGTCCTTCAGGCTTTTGCCGAATACAGGGCATCCTCAGGCGATGATGTGAAGCTGGTCATGCCCGACTATCCCGGGGATGCACTGGCATCGATGCTGAAAGATCTGAATTGCTCAGGTTTACGCGAACATATCGTTCTTACAGGTTACATTGTCAATACTGATCTGCCCGGCATCATCAAGCTGAGTTCACTGTTCCTTTATCCTTCGTTGCGTGAGAGTTTCGGGATCCCGATCCTGGAAGGGATGGCATGCGGCGTTCCCGTAATTACATCAAACACCTCATCCATGCCTGAAATCGCGGGGGATGCAGCGTTTCTTATTGATCCCCATAACCCGCATGAGATCGCCAGGGCGATCAGCACCTTGATGACCAACAATGAATTGTACAACGAGTATAGCCGGAAAGGCCCGGAAAGGGCTGCCCTCTTCTCATGGGAGCAGATGGCCCGCCGTGTTGCTGAACTTTATCAGATACCTGTAACTGGATAAACCCATGCTTCAGAACGAAAATATCATCTGCGTCTCCTATTCCACCTGGGAAGGTCCCTACACAAAATCTGTGGTGCAGCTTATGTCGCTGCTTGGTCAGAATAACAGGGTGCTCTATGTGGAATATCCCTTCACGGTAAAGGACCTGGTTTATACTCTGCTTGGCAAACAGCAGGCACCGGTTGCCAGGATGCTTGGACTGAAACCCAGGGCTATCGTTAAAAAAACGGCAGAAGGAGCAGAAGTGCTCAACTGGGTTCTTCCGCCAATGATCCCGGTCAATGCCATCAAGAATGAGAAGCTTTACAGGATCCTGTTAAATATTGATACCTGGATTTACAGGCGTTCGTTGCGGAGAGCCATAAAGAAATTCAATATGGGAAACCCGGTTGTCGTGAATGCATACAACCCGATTTTCGGGGAGCAGCTTTTGGGAAAGCTGAATGAAAAGGCCAGCATTTATTACTGTTACGACGGGTTTTCGAAGGACCGCCGCGGGATTCGGGCATGGGATGCTGACCGCTGCTTTTCGGAAACGGCTGACGGGATTATCGTCACGTCGGATTTCCTGAAGGAACAGAAATTGCAAGCTAACCGGAATGTAATAGCAGTGAAGAACGGCGTTGATTTTGCCATGTTCAACAGGGAGGCTAAAAAAGAGCCGGCGCCGGCAGGTATCCGTAGGAAAATAGGCTACATCGGCAGCATTGATCAGCGATTCGACCTGGAAACCGTGGAGTTTGCCGTGAAGGATCTCCCGGGTTACGATTTCGAATTTATCGGTGATGTGAGGAATCCCGGGGTGAAAAGCAGGCTGGAGCAATACCCGAATGTGACTTTTCTGCCGCCGGTAAAACCCGCAGAGGTGCCGGAAAGGCTGAAGCAGTGCGATGCAGGGATCATCCCCTACATCTGTAACGAGATCAATAAAAACGTCTATCCTCTGAAAATAAATGAATACCTTGCCACGGGAGTGCCGGTTGTTCTGACGAAATTTGCCAAACTGCCGGAGTTTAACGGCCAGGTACATTTTGCAGCAACAGCAGAAGAGTTCCGCGACGCCATCGTTGCAGCCACGGAGAATGACAGCAAAGAAAAAATTAAAAGCAGGATCGGATTTGCAAGTTCCAATTCGTGGATTTCAAGGGCAGAGGAGTTTTCGGCAGCGATCGTTGACTTTTGTTCAAAAAAAAGGAGCAATCCGACATTAAACGGCAATCATGAGCCCAATCCGAAAAGTATAATATTTTGGACTAAAGTCCGTGACGTATTGGTTATCAATAACCCCGGCTTTAAGGCCGGGGTTAGGCAAATCGCTAAAAATTAGGGCTTTAGCCCAACACCTCTCATGGATAGATACTTTTCGGAGCTGGCTCAATCATTAAACCATTTATAAATCTTTAACAGGAATCAATGTTTCATCCCATCATACCAAAAAATATAAGGATTCACAACTTCGATTACCAGGATCCTGACCAGATCCCTGAAGCAGTTTTTGCGCGCATCAGGGAAGGATTTGCGGCTAAACAATCGGGCACACCGCTGGTTTCGGTCAATATCATCGCCTGGAACGAAGAATCGACCATACTCCGCAATTTATCATCTCTCAGCGCCATGGAGAGTACATTTCCGGTTGAATTTATTTATGTTGACAACAATTCGGGCGACAGGACTTCCGAGATCATAAGAAAATGCGGGATAACACCCGTTTCCGAATCACGTCAGGGATACGGTTTTGCACGCCAGGCTGCGCTGGAACATTCGCTGGGCCAATACATCGTCACAGGGGATGCCGATACCATCTATCCGCCAACCTGGGTTGATGCCATGATAAAACCTGTTCTTGCCGGAAAAGGCGTTGCAACCTACGGGACCTATTCATTTCTCCCGGCCAAAGGCAAAGCCCGTTTGCCTTATGCATCATATGAATTCCTGCGGAACATCGTTCATTCGCTGCGCACCATCAAACGCCCTGAGCTGGCGGTAGGCGGAGTAAACTTCTGCTTTCCGAGGGCAGCGGCGCTGGAGATCGGCTTCATCCAGAGCGACGCGCGGATGGAAGACGGGAAGATGGCATTTGCCTTGTCTAAGCACGGAAAACTCAGGCGGGTGACCCGCCTGAAAGCGATCGCCTGGACAGTGACCCGGTCGGTCGATCAGAATGGCTCACTTCTTGTTGCTGCCTTTTCCCGTATCCCGAAACAACTGAAATGGTTAAAGCTCTACTTCTTCAGAAAAAAACACTGATCATGCAACTCAAAGAAAAACTCAGATACAACAAGAAGCTAAAGGAATTTATCCTCCTGATCATAGCTCCGAAACGGAATCCCCGCCCAAGATTGTGGGTCAGGGTGCTTCTCAACCGATTCTTCCATAAAAAAGGAAAGGGGTCGATCATCAGGAGACGTTCCCGAATCGATGTTTTCCCGTGGCATCGCTTTGATGTCGGGAAATGGACAACCATCGAAGATTTCTGCACGGTGAACAACGGCGCGGGAGATCTGTTCATCGGCGACCGGGTCCGCATCGGGATTGGTTCCGTACTTATCGGGCCTGTTACGATCGGCGATGGTGCCGGACTGGGACAACATGTTTTCATTTCGGGATTCAACCATGGCTATGCCGACGGTAGCCAGAATTCCAGCGATCAATCCCTGGATGTGAAACCGGTGGTCATTGAAGAAGAAAGCCATATCGGCGCCAATTCGGTCGTCGTGGCCGGTGTCAGGATCGGAAAACGTTGCCAGATCGGCGCAGGGTCGGTCGTAACAAAGGATATACCCTCATTTTCCATGGCAGTAGGAAATCCGGCGAGGGTCATCAAAACATACAACCAGGAAACCGGAGTCTGGGAAAAAACAAAATAACATTGTCAACTGATCAGAAATACATTGGCAGAAAAAGACAACTTGCAATCAACCTGGTTGCAAATGTGACTGCTTTTGCCATCCAGCTTGGGATAAACTTCTTCTTTACACCCTATCTCGTCAGAACAGTCGGGAAAGAGGCTTACAGCTTCTTCCCACTCGCGAACAGCATCACAGGCTATGCAACCATCATCACCATTGCAATGAATTCGATGGCCAGCCGGTTCATCACCTTCAAAATACAGCAGAATGACAAGGAAGGAGCCAACATCTATTTCAATTCTGTACTTATCGGGAACACGATCATCGCCGTCCTGCTTACCATTCCGTCGGTGTTTTCCGTCCTTTTTCTGAATCATCTGCTCAATGTTCCTCCCGAAGTTCTGACGCAGGTACAGATCCTCTTCGGGCTGATTTTTGCCGCATCACTGATCAGCATCTTTACCTCCATTTACGGGGTTGCCACCTTTGCGCGTAACCGGCTGGAACTTTCCTCCATGCGGAATGCCGAATCAAACATGATCCGCGTTGCACTGCTTATCCTCCTTTTCTATTTTTTCAAACCCTCAATCTCCTTTATCGGGATCGCCAACCTGATTGTCGCGCTCTTCCTTGTCGTGATGAACATGAGATATACCAAGCTCCTGATGCCGGAGATCACGGTAAGCAGAAAATATTTCAGGATTTCGGCGATCAGGGAACTCACCTCATCAGGTATATGGAATTCGCTGAATCAGCTAAGCAATGTACTGATGTCGGGGCTCGACCTGCTGATCGCAAACATCTTCCTTGGTGCGGCTGCTTCGGGAGAATTCGCAATTGCCAAGACTGTTCCCATGTTCTTTCAGTCGTTCATCGCGGTTCTGGTCGGGGTTTTCGTCCCGGAGCTGATGATCCTTTATGCACAGGGAAAACAGAAGGAGTTCGGCGTAAGCCTTAACCGATCCATGAAATTCATGCAGATCCTGCTAACCATTCCCATGGGATTCCTCGTCGTATTCGGCGACACCTTTTTCAACCTCTGGGTCCCGGGGCAGAATACCCCCATGCTTCACCAGATGATCATACTCATCATTCTTCCGATGATCATCACCACCAGCATTGAAACCGTTTTTCACGTTTATACCATTACCAACAAGCTGAAGATCCCTGCCATGGCGCTGTTCCTGACCGGCGTGATCAATGTCACGCTGATGCTGGTCATGGTAAAATTCACCCGACTCGGGATCATGGCCATCCCACTGGTCAGCCTGGTAACCGGGGTATTGAAACATACTACATTCACGCCGCTCTATGCTGCGCACGTCCTGAAGCTCAAGCGGACTGCATTTTACCGTCCAATCCTGCAGGGATTCATCGATTTTGGAGCGGTAGTACTGATCTCTCTCCTGGTCAGGCTGATCATTCACCCGGCCTCATGGAGCACCTTTGCCGTCGCATTTCTCCTGAGCACAACACTTGCATTTGCAGTAAATGTCATGATCACACTGAACAGTGGCGAAAGGGGAATTTTCCGGCAGATGATCATGTCGAGGATAAAAATATTCAACATCTGATAAGGTTCGTCATGGAAGATATAGTCAGCATCATTGTCCCGATCTATAACGTGGAAAAGTACCTGGAACGGTGTGTTGACTCCATCCGGAACCAGACCTACCGGAATCTTGAGATCATCCTTGTCGACGATGGATCGCCGGATAATTGCGGTCGCATGTGTGACGCTTTCGCCGGAGAAGATCCGAGGATCAGGGTCATTCACAAGCCCAACGGTGGCTTGTCGGAAGCAAGAAATGCAGGTTTGGAGAGCGCAACCGGTGAATATGTAAGTTTTATCGACAGTGATGATTTCATCCATCCGGAAATGATCCGCGACCTTTATGGGCGGATGCAGAAACACCAGGCCGATATTGTGCAATGCAGCTTCAGGAGCGTAACGGAGGATTCGATTGTGGATCCGGGACCGGACAATGAGAAGGTGCTGAGCAACCTCGAAGCCCTGCGATACCTTTACACCCCGTTCGTGGTGGATTATGTAATGGCCTGCAACAAGCTGTACAGGAAGGCGCTGTTCGGGACGATCCGTTACCCGATATCAAAGATCCATGAGGATGAATTCACAACTTACAAGCTAATTTTCAAGGCAAAAAGGATTGTGGTGACCGACAAAAAATATTACCATTACTACCTGTCGCCCAACAGCATCATCCGGAGCAGCTTCAGCGCGAAAAAACTCCATTATGCGGAAGCCATGGAAGAGCGGATCGCTTTTTTCAGGGAAATGGGATTGGATGAATTGCATTCACTGGCAATCCAAAGGTACGCCAGGTGGCTGCTGCTTTTCATGTATCGCGACAGGAATGCGCTTAAAGATCATCCTGCCGTAAAAAAGGATCTGCGCGCAAGGTATGCAGTTGTTGAAGCGCTTGTAAGAAGAGATCCCGCTTCCGGAAGGCGCCTGAAGATGGTGCTGCGGAATGCGTTGTCGGTGGATCCTTTCGTCGGGTTCCTGGTCTACCAGAATCTTTACAAAAAGAATGTCATCGGCCGGGCTGCAGTTTGGCTTGGACTTGACTTTTGAAGATTTTAATTCATTCTCGCAAAATTTCGCAAAGTTAATCGCAGAGTCTCCCAGATGTTAAAGATTATTGACTATTCTTACAATACCGTATTTCAATGAAACGATATTGAAATTGATAAGAAGTCCCAGTTTCTTATTCGTCAACTTTAAATAAGTCAGCAACTGTTTATGGTGGACATCCTGCAATGCGTCAACCGATTTGATTTCAATAATTACTTTATCGTTAACGATAATATCCAGCCGAAATCCTATATCAAATCTGATTTCTGCATAGATGAAAGGAATTCCAACCTGATTCTTGACCTCAAGGCCTATTGTTTTTAGCTCATGGGAAAGAGCAACTTCATAAACCGATTCCAATAATCCGTGACCAAGTGCTGAATGAACTTTGAAGGCAGCTCCGCGAATCAAATAGGAAATATCATTTTCATTCATTTCTGCGACACTCTGCGATTAACTTTGCGAAACCACTATATAACTTGATGTAATTATTTGATATTCAATCATATTTTTCTCGCAGAGTCATGCGCAGAGTCTCGCGGAGTCATAAGAATATTTTTTCAGCGGAACTCTGCGAAGAACTTTGCGGAACTCTGCGAGAAAAAGACACTTACCCTTTTCAAAACATTAATCGGACTTAACTGAAATGGTAATACAAGAAATGAATTTATTTTTTCGTCCATTTCCACAAGTTGATCCTGCCACCGATATAAGACCTATTTATTTCAGCACCTCAAAAATGTTTTACTTACCAACCCGGGATTGTATTTTATCGAATAAACTAAATCCACAATGCCACCGACAACTAACCCTGAGATGGCGCCGTATAGAATCTCCAATCCTACATCCTCCTTTTTCCGGATTTTAATAACATCAATTAATCTGGCATTTATAGTTGAATAAACCGGTTTCTCCGGAGAATCCATACTGAGAATGTTGGATTTCGAGACTGTAATTGACGAATCCTTT
Source organism: uncultured Bacteroidales bacterium (assembly GCA_903915465.1). GTDB lineage: Bacteria > Bacteroidota > Bacteroidia > Bacteroidales > FEN-979 > FEN-979. Next base: position 32,143 of record CAIWTA010000144.1, read on the forward strand.
ATACAATACAAATCACCCGACCTTACCCGGGGAGCATCATACGTATAAATCCATGTGCGGTACATTGGCATTTTTTCTACTGAATCTGGTTGTGTCTGCGATGCCTGAATGATGCACAAGAGAAAAATTGTAATCACAATAAATGGTTTCATGCTGTTTTTGTTGCTTTTTTTCTATTTGTTGCGGATGGATTTTCAATCATTAAAACTTTACCGTGCAGGAAATAAAAGGAATACCTATGAACAGTAACCTGGCGATATCCTTATTGTTGATAAATGCAAGGTCGAAACTCACGGTTTCCCCAAAAAAACGGATGCCATATGAAAAAACAGGGTAATATGTCAGTTTGGAATTTTCCGAAGATGGGATTATCCAATTTTCCGTGACAAGAGCGGTCTTACGGGCAATCCTTGCTGTACCGGAGATCGTTATTATCGGATATTTACCAGATTCAAAGGAGGAAGAGTTTGAACTGTTATCTCCAACGTTTGTTTTTGAAAAGCCCCATCCCAGGCCTGCAGTTACGTTATAATCCGGATTACCATAAGTCACAACACCATATAAAATTCCCGCCTGGAGCTCGTTTCCCCAAAACTGTGCATAGATCAATCCGCCACCGGCTCTCAGATTTTTTGCAATCTTTAGACCCACCTTGGGTGTAATAAAAAACGTAGGTTTGAATTCACCTGCTGTAATAGATACAATCGTAGAAAAGAATTCAATACCGCCACCAATTGAAAACCATTTTGTTACTCCAACATTAAAAGAATTCAATGCCAGCATTGTATTCTGGTAATAACCCTCCCCGGGATTCAAGGTAAATGCTGAAGGTGCAAAAAAATACCTGCCGGGTAATGGTGTCGGGAACCAGTATTTTCCTTTTTTCATCACCATATACTCCAATGTCTCAACCCTTTTGATTCTGCCGTACGGAATTTTAACGGCTCCCAGGTCTTCCATGATCAAGGTCAGTGTGTCGTTTTTATTTTCTTTGATCTTCCCGAAATAAGCAGAGCCTTCCTTGAATTTGACCATGACAAAAGAGACCGTATCATGAAACTTTGCCAGTGTATCGACCTTCTTCTGGCCGAATGTCATGGAACAGATCCCAATAAATAAAGATGGCAGAATGAACCCTTGAAAAATCTTTGTTGTTTTCATGGTGTTTTTATTGTTTGTCTGTTTTATTATTCTATGAAATTCATTTTAAAAGTACAATGTCCATCTCCTTATTCAATACGGAATTCAGCAGCAGGAATTAAGACAGTTGCAGAATTTCATTAACAGACACGTTGCAAAGGAATCTTCACTCTGATTGTGGTATATGTTGCATTCCACATCATTAATTATTGAATTCTGCAAGAAAAAATATTGTGATTTACAAATAATCCTAAAAAAATTGCCGATAATTTTTCCCGAAAAGACGGTTCCTTTATCTTTGATAAATAAAAGTTCAATTCATGAATTACAATCCGTCGCATCATATCTTATTTTTTCAGGCCCTGCTCCCAGTAGTTGTAATTTTTTCTGTTTTTCTTCTTGTCTCTTCCTGTGAACCACTGGCAACCGGTTTTGATGATACTGTGGGGGCAAACTATTACACAACAGGAACAATTCATCTGGTGCCGGATACATTCACAGTCGTACTGGTTATGACATGGAATATCCGTTTTGGCGCCGGAAGGATCCCCTGGTTTGGGGATGCATGCGGCGACAGGGTCATGCTGGCAGAAGGTGAAATTTACAGTTCCCTGCAGGCTATTGCAGATAAAATCAACCAGGTGAAACCCGATATCCTGCTGCTCCAGGAGGTAGATGTGAATTCAAAACGATCCGCTTACATTGACGAATTACAATGGCTCCTCGATCATACATATTTCAATTATGCTGTTAGCGGTTCTCAATGGAAAGCCCAGTTTATCCCAAGTGATGGCCTGGGGCGGTTGGATGAAGAAAATGCCATCTTTTCCCGTTGGAAGATCAGTGATGCCACAAGGATCCAGCTTGCACTGCGTACCGACCAGGACAACCTTACCCGCTATTTTTATGAACGATGCTGCATGGTAAAAGGCAAAATTGAAATCCCGCATGTGAACAATTTTTATGCAGTGAATATCCATGCTTCTGCCTTTGCCAGCGATGATACAAAACACAAGCATATCATGCAGTTTAAAGATGAGTTGGATCAGATCAGCAAGGATGGCGGGTGGTTTGTCGCGGGTGGCGACATGAACACGCTTCCACCCGGCTCTGATACAACCGATTATTGCATCCAGGACATGTGCTCGTGGGAATCATTTCATTGTACGGGTGATGATCCGATGCATAAAGAAGGAAGCAACTATGAACCGGAGAAACATTGGCTGGATGAGCTTTATGCAACGTATCAATGTGCTGTTCCTTCAGATATCTATAAAAGCAACCAGTACAAATATTTTACCCATACTACAAGGGGTACCCATTTCTGGGATCGTACGCTCGATTATCTTTTTACAAATTACCAATGGGTTGATAATTCTGTTGTTACTCACCAGGATGCCACGAAGCAATCGGACCATGTTCCGGTGAGCGTTGTTTTCATTTTACCCAAATAAATTGAGAAGGAATGAAAAAAATTCTCCTTTGTCTGATCGGGATCTTCATCTTCAATAACCTTTTTTCACAGGATTCCCTGACAAAGAATTACTGGACCGATGGAACAGCCTGCAATATTCTAAAGCGCCGGTGGGAGCTTGGACTTTTTACTGCCTCAAGGTATGGCATTACTAACAGCCTGGAACTTTCAGCTCATCCATTGATGTTCTTCCTGATGCCACAGGTGAAAATAAAAGCAGCCTGGGGCGAATATTCCGGTTTTGTGCTGGCAACCGAACACGGGATTTTTTATCCGACGCAGTTCATGCGTCTGGTAGCAAAGAAAGGAACTGGCGGACTGATCTCACCTGAATTTACCATCCCGCAAATGTTCGCGGTCTCCAACAGGTTCCTGGTTTCTTACAGACCATTTAAAAAGGCCATATTAACAGCCCATGCAGGTATAACCTTCGCGGTAAAATTTGGCCCGCTTGATAAACGAACTACCATAGATCTTCCTATCATTTATCCAAGACTTGCAGTTTTTTATAACGAACCGGAATTCGATGTAGGAATTGATTTCCGCGGTCACTTCATCCCCAGGCTCGGATGGCTTTTTAATGTGGAAAATTTTATGATCTGCTGTAAAGAAGAGAATTACTTCCTTGAAAACAAAGGAGTATTGGCCTATACTTCAAAAAAAGAGACACTCCGCATTGAAGCCGGATACAAACTGTGTTTCGGGAGATATCCTTACGGATCGCAATGGCACTTGCTGCCGGTGATCGATGTGATTTTTGGAATCGGGAGATAATCATTGCTCAGAGCAACCCGGCATTTTTCAAATTCTCGAGAAGCCTGGGCTGGGTTTTGGAGAACTCTGCCAGAACAGCAATAATCTGCCGATCTTCCTTTTTCAGCGGTGCAACACCCTGAAAATTATACCTGAAGCCGGTATTACCTTTCCCCCTTTTTCCGATTAACCATAAACTTGGTTTTTTGATGAATTATCAATCCCTGAACGGTGAAATAAATCTCAAAACGAAGCTAATGAACTGCCTATCCGTATAGCCACAAAGTGGCTGAATCTCAATAACCGTGGGTTTCAGCCCACGGCAAGCCAGTCAATAACCAACCCAGCCCTGAAAGGGCTGAACAATTTGAAAAACATGTCAAGTTATCGTCAGATTTTATATCACTTAGTTTTCCGTACAAAAAACAGTCAGAAAACCCTTGATCCCATTTATGCCAGTGAACTATTTGCCTACACAATGGGATTTGTAAAAAATAAAAATAGTTTTCTTTACAGGATAAATGGTGTAGAAAACCACCTGCATCTGTTATGTGATTTGCATCAAACTTTCGCCTTGGCTGATTTTATGCGGGACATGAAAACATCAACATCTATCTGGCTCAAACAATCAGGAAAATTTCCGGGTTTTAATGGCTGGGCAGAAGGATATGCCGCCTTAACCTATGCCTGGAAGGATAAAGACATGATAGTTTCGTATATTAAAAATCAACAAGAACACCACAAACAAGTTTCGTTTGAAGATGAATGGAGAGGATTGCTCAAGGAAAACGGGATTGACATCAATGAGAAATACTTTTCCAAATAATGATATTCAACCCTTTCGGGGCTGTAATTCGATTCATTACAATAACCGTGGGTTTCACCCACGGTTATTGAGATCAAGCGCTTTCAGCGCTATTGGGACTGAGTTTTCATTTACATGGGTTTCACAACCGTTTATCAGATTATTCACTTTAAGTAAAGAAAAAATAGGGTTGCAACACCCAATATTGACCCCTTTCAGGGTTCTTATTTGTTTCCGTTGTTCTAGGGACTGACTAAAAAGCTGTTTTTATTTTCTCGCAGAGGCTCGCTGATGAATCGCAGAGTTTCGCAGAATATTGATTATATGAATTTTAACTCTGCGTAACTTAGCGTAAAACTTTGCGAAACTCTGCGTGACATTTTGTTTTTTTTCTTTTTAGTCACCCCCTATTAAAATTAAATTCCTTCGGACTTTTCAAAAATGAAAACCCTGAAAGGGTTTCATTTAAATAACCGTGGGAGTAACCCACGGGAAATGTAATAATTACAAATTAATCCCTGAAAGGGGTGAATATCATAATAAACGAAATAAATAAAATTTAAACAGTCTCTAAGACCTATTTATTTCAGCACCTCAAAAAAAGATATAGGCGAAAACAGACGACGAACAAAATCCGGAATTTTCCTGAGGATATTAACCGTCTTTTTCATGTATCTTTTTGATTCACCCAGTGGCCTGAAGCCACTCCACCGCGTCCTTTCCAGGTTCTCAAAGAAAACTTTCCTGAATTCTTCACGGTTGTCGTAAGTCTTGTACATCGGTTTACGCCCGATAAAATGGATGATGTAGGGATCCGGGATAGCTGAATCGGCAAATGAATTCCAGCGCGGATCGAGTTCGAGCCAGCGGTTCGCCATCACGATATTCAACCCGTACTGATCCGGATAATTGGCATATTTCTCATTATCGGAAATGCACCTTACAACGGTGGCAGCGCTCTCCTCTTCCCGCCACTTCTTATTGTTGACGACAAGAATTCCCGTATTAAAATATTTTGTTTCAGGATCAAATCCGAGCTCCCTGTAATTCATGATCCCGCCCCATGAATTGCTGAACACCTTCAACCGGGGATCCATCACGGCGGCCAGCATATTATCTCCCAGGCCTATGTTCCACAGGTCGGAGATGTCGCGCATCAGGATCATATCCACATCAAGGTATATGATCTTTTCAAAACGTTCCGGGATAAAATGGGGAATGAAGATCCGGGTATGAATGTTTTTGGGATATGAACTTCGGTCGAAGGGGATCGTCATGTGATCCGGAATGGCTTCATCCATCGGGATCCAATTCAGCTTCATCTTTCCTGCACCGAGAGAAGAAGCCAGCTTTTTCCTGTTATGGGAAGTTATGCCGTCATCCACGATGAAAACCTCAACGGACTCGCCGGTTTTGTGGTTGCACTCAATTGATTTCAAAAGCGCTGCCAGCAAGACAACATAGTGGTTGTCGCAGGCGACCATGATCGCGATGGGTGAGTTGTTTTCCATTTTTCTTGATTTGATTGTTGAACTGTTCCGTGTTTTGCAAATCCCCTGCCAATTTTTTCCTCTATATAAATCACAGATAATCAGCATGTTTGGAAAAGTACTTGTTGTTCAGATTCCCAATTCCGGAAATTGATTCCAAAAACCGGACAGAAATAAAAGGTACCCGGGAGACCTGAACATCCGCTTCTATGAGTTTTGTAAGGAAGAACTTTGACTGTCCATCTGACAATGAGACTATTGCGCATGCCGGTCATCAGCCTGATAATCCTGTCCAGAGAATGGCATGATTTTTATACCATGCCCGGCAACCGTTAACCGGGGATCTTGAAGCAAATTGTTTTCCCCGGTATTTCGTCAATCTAAAAAAATATCTGTTTATGACTGCTTTGACAATCTTTTTCTGGATTCTGCTTTTCACCTTGATCTATACTTATGTAGGATACGGGTTCCTGTTATTTATAATTATAAGGATCCGCAGAATTTTCGGACCGGGTAAACAGGAACCTGTGGATCCCGGCTATGAACCTGACGTAACGCTCTTCATCGCAGCTTACAATGAGAAGGATTATGTTGCCGGCAAGATTGAAAATTCCCTGGATCTCAACTATCCCAGGGAAAAGTTGCACATGGTATGGGTCACCGATGGTTCGGATGACGGAACGCCTGACCTCCTGAAAAAGTATGAAGGTGTAGCGGTTCACCATCTTCCCGAAAGGAATGGCAAGATCGGGGCGATGAACCGTGGAATGAAACTTGTAAAATCACCCATTGTTGTCTTTTGTGATGCAAACACCATGCTTGGAAAGGAATCCATTCGCAGGATTGTTCTCCTTTTCAGGGATCCGAAAGTAGGATGTGTATCGGGTGAAAAACGAATTTTCAACAAGGAAAAAGATACTGCAGCAGGCGCCGGGGAAGGCTTGTACTGGAAATACGAATCTACCCTCAAAAAATGGGATGCTGAACTCTATTCCGTCGTTGGGGCTGCCGGTGAGCTGTTTGCAATCCGTACTGAATTGTACCAGGAGGTTGAACGCGATACCCTGCTTGACGACTTCATCATTTCTCTTCGCGTGGCACAGAAAGGCTTTACTATCCAATATGATCCGGAAGCCTATGCCATAGAGACCGCCTCCGCAAATGTGAAAGAAGAGCTTAAACGGAAGATACGCATCTCCGCCGGAGGAATCCAGTCTGTGATCCGCTTGCGGTCGCTGCTCAATATTTTCAAGTATGGCACTTTATCCTTTCAGTATATCTCACACCGTGTGTTGCGATGGACACTCGCGCCGTTGTCATTATTGCTGATGCTGCTTGCCGGCATAATTCTTGCCTGTCAGGAGGGACTTTGGGGACTCGGGTTATACAGCATCATCTTCTGGCTTCAGGTTGCATTTTATGCATCAGCTTTGGTGGGATGGTATCTTGAAAACAGGTCTATCCGAATCAAATTGTTGTTTGTCCCATATTATTTTTTTATCATGAACCTCTCCGTTTTTCTTGGTTTTACAAGGTATATCAAGCGTACACAATCCGTTAACTGGGAACGGGCGAAAAGGGGATAGATTCGTGTGTGATGATTCCGGAAGATTCCCGGCAAGCGCTGATCCTTGCGCTATCCGGTCAAAAAAAGATGCGGTGTCAGGAAGAATGACTTTCGCGGTACTCTTTGAGTTCAAGGATGAGTTTTTCCAGGGATGTTATGAATTGCGCGAAAACACCCTTCATATCTTCATCCGCATGGTTCTTTCCCATCAATTCAAGTTTCAATGCAAGTTCTGCTGATTCCGTGGCTCCAAAAGTGGCACAATTCGCTTTGATGGTGTGTGCAATAATATCAAGCCCGGGAAAATCCTTTGCATCTATGGTTTTTTGCAAGGTTGTTATTTTTTCCGGATAATCGTTGATAAACATATCGATAATTTCCAGGATGAGCGCATTATCATAGCCTTGCAAATACTCATTGAATTTATCCCAGTCAATCATAGAAATTCATATTAAGAAACTTTGATTTCTGAGGATAAGATCCTACCGTGAAGTATCGATCCCGATGCAGAAATAGTCAAATCCTTTACTTTTCATTTCGGCCAGGTCATAAATGTTCCTTCCGTCAAAGATCACGGCTGTCTTCAATAACTTCCTGACAACATTGAAGTTTGGAAATTTGAATTCCGGCCATTCGGTTACCAGGACCAGGCAATCAGCATCAATCAGCACATCGTACTGATCTTCTGCATAGGTGATGGTGTCGCCAAGAATTCGTTTGGCTTCATGCATGGCTACCGGGTCGTACGCCTTGACTTTGGTTCCGGCTTCAATAAATTTGCTGATCAGCACCAGCGACGGAGCTTCCCTCATATCATCCGTCATGGGTTTAAACGACAACCCCCACATGGCAATTGTTTTTCCCTTCAGATCGCCGTTAAAATATTTATTCACTTTATAAAACAACACCGATTTCTGATCTTCATTCACGGCTTCGACTGCTTTTAAAACCCTTAAATCATATTTGTAGTCATTCGCAGTGTGGACAAGGGCTTTTACATCCTTTGGGAAGCAGGAGCCACCGTAGCCGATGCCGGGATAGATAAATTTCTGACCGATCCTGGAATCCGATCCGATGCCTTTTCTAACCATGTTGATGTCGGCACCCACGATTTCACAGAGGTTAGCAATATCGTTCATGAAGCTGATTTTTGTTGCAAGCATTGAATTGGCCGCATATTTGGTCATTTCAGCAGAAGTGATATCCATGAAAATTATAGGATGACCATTCAGTGTAAAGGGTTTATACAAACTTCTCATCAGGTCTTCTGCCCTTTGAGAATTGAGCCCTATCACGATCCGGTCGGGTTTCAGAAAATCATCCATGGCAGCGCCTTCTTTGAGGAATTCAGGATTTGACGCAACATCAAATTCAATGGATGCAGAGCGCTTTTTCAACTCTTCCTGAACGGTTATCCGAACTTTATCGGCAGTTCCAACCGGAACCGTACTCTTGGTAACGATCAGCAAATAGTCTTTCATGTACCTGCCGCATTCACCAGCAACGCCAAGAACATATTTAAGGTCTGCACTTCCGTCTTCATCCGGAGGTGTCCCCACCGCAATGAACGCAACTTCAGAATCCTCCAGGCCTTCGGCCAGGCTTGTGGTAAAATGTAACCGGTTTTTCTTCTGGTTACGGTGCACCATTTCCTCCAGTCCCGGCTCATAAATAGGAATGATCCCGTTTTTAAGATTCTCAATTTTTTGTGTGTCAATATCCACACAAGTGACATCAATTCCCACTTCAGAAAAGCAGGTTCCGGTTACTAAACCAACATATCCGCTGCCGACTATTGTGATTTTCATGATTCTGGTTTTAAAATTGTTAAGAAGAAAGATTTCCGTTTTCCGGGATTGTTATGGCGGTGGCAATTTTACGGTTTTTTTTGCTAAAGTAAAAAAAAACCTTTGTTTCCCGGTTGTTTCATTGTGAATTTATCTAAAATGGTAAACCAATTGGTTATCTTTGTTTTTCGCTGCATCAAAAGTGGCAATCATCCTTACTTGTAAGTCGTTACCAGAACGGGGAATCATGAAGACGAAACACACAATCACAATTCTGTTCTTTTCATTACTCGGTTTTTTTGTTTTGCTACTCACCGGATACCAGATGATCCGCCACAGGGAAGAGGCACTTTATCTACATGCCAAAGCCAAGATCAACGAACAGGTCATCAATAAGGTTCTTCAATTTAAGGCTGAAAGTTATTTAAAATCCACCATTGACAATGCTGCATGGGACGAAATGGTAACTTTCGTAAGTTCCCATAATACTTCCTGGGCAAATAAGAACTTTAAACCGATCTTCTCCACTTTTAACATGGATTTTCTTGGGGCTTTTGACCTGAATGGCAATTTGATTTTTGCCTTGTCTGACAGCATTCCCGAAAATTTATTTCTTTCAAAGGAAAAAATCTGCAAAATATTTTTGAATAACCATATTTTTCATGGTTACTGCGCTTTCCATGGTTCCCTCTTCGAACTCTTTGGCTCTTCTATTGTTCCGACAGCAGATAATTTTCATAAATCGCATCCCCGGGGCTTTTTGGTTTCGGCCAAAAAATGGGATCCGGATTATGAAATCGAACTTGAAAAAGCTATCGATTTTACAATGACAATTCATCCGGCTTCATATTTCATTCCAGGCGAAACAGCCCAGAATGATGTTGCCCTCTTTAAAACTCTTAAAGATTGTACCGGTCAGCCTGTTGCAGTTCTCGAATTTTCCGATAATAATCTGTTACACAGTGATTTTACCCGGGTTAACCTGTTTCTTCTCGGCGGCGTATTTCTGTTATTTGCGGTATTTATTTTTGTTTTTTTCCTGACAAGCAAATGGTTGATAAAAGATATAAATGCTATCACCCGGAGCTTTTCTTCTGCTTCAGCAGAACCTCTGAAAGAACTTATGGGGAAGAATAATGAATTTGGTGAATTTGCCCGGTTAATCCGCAACTATTATATCCAGAAAGAGGAACTTGTTAAGAAGATTGAAGAAATAAACAAGGCAGATAATGAGATTGCAAAGCTATCAGTTGCTGTTGAGCAAAGCCCCAACATCATCATGATTACCGCGATTGACGGCACCATTGAATATGTTAACCAGCGTTTTTCGATCATTACCGGGTATTCCAAAGAAGAAATTCTGGGCAAACACATCAGCATTATGAAATCGGGATTTTATCCTGGTACGTTTTATGAAAACCTTCGGAAAACCCTCCTTTCCGGAAATGAATGGAGTGGGGAGTTGTATAATTTGAAAAAGAGCGGGGAACATTTTTGGACATCATCAAACATCGCACCCATAAAAAACACGGATGGAACAATCGCAAGCATCATTTCCATTGACGAAGACATTACCGCGAAGAAGCAATCAGACATTGACCTTAAGGAAGCGAAGGAGTTTGCCGAGATGATATACAAGGTTGTACCAAGCGCTATTTTCACAGTTGATATCAACCAGATTATTACCAGCTGGAATTTGGAAGCAGAAAAAATTACCGGGTTCAAAGCAAATGAAATAATAGGGGAAAACTGCCATAAATTTGCCCAGGAACCATGTGTTGACCAATGTGGCTTACTTAAATCAGACATTTTAAAACCGATCCATAAAAGAGAGTGCACAATCATCGATAAATCCGGAAAAGAAATTTATATTTCTAAAAATGTAGATGAATTAAAAGATCGGAACGGCCAGGTTATAGGGGGAATCGAAAGTTTTGAAAATATCACAGAAAGAAAGAAGGCTGAACTGGCATTAAAAAACAGCGAACAACGCTATTCCACGTTGGTGCATGAGCTTCCTGACATGATAATAATTCACAGGAAAGGTGAGATTCTGTTTGCCAACGAAGCGACATTAAAAGGTGTCGGGCTTTCTTATGAAGAATTGGTTGGAAAGAGTATTTTGAATTTTATTGCCCCGGAATTCCTTCCTTTTGTTACCGAAGCCATGCAAATGAGAAGACAAGGAATAGACCCAATGACCGATTATGAGATTAGGATCCTGACCTCGGGCAGGGAGGAAAAAGATGTTATTATCCGTGCCGATAATGTCATTTTTGATGATCAACCGGCTACACTTACTATCCTTATTGATATCACCAATAGAAAAGCTGCGGAAACCGAATTGAAAAAAGCAAAAGAAGAAGCGGAAAGTGCAAACCGTGCCAAATCTGATTTCCTTGCTACAATGAGCCACGAGATCCGGACGCCCATGAATGGAATCATAGGCATGACTGATTTGGCACTGATGACAAGCCTTACCACCAGTCAGCGTGACTACCTGGAATCGGTTCAGTTTTCTGCATACCATCTCCTCGACACTATCAACAATATCCTGGATTTTTCAAAGCTTGAAGCGGATAAAGTATTGCTCGAAAATTCAGCGTTTAATTTGCGTGAAATCATCGAAAAAAGTGTCGAGATACTTGCCGTTAAAGTCTATGAGAAAAACCTGGAAATCTTATGTGATATTGACCCGGAGCTGCCGCATTACTTAGTGGGTGATCATTTCCGGATTCGCCAGATTTTAATGAATTATCTCAGCAATGCCGTCAAATTCACTGATAAGGGAGAAATTTGTGTTTTTGCAAAAAAAGCATATAAATTGGAACATACCGAAAACGCAACATGGATTCAGATTGGTGTAAAAGATACCGGGATTGGCATCCCCAAGCAAAACATGCAGCATATCTTCGACAGGTTTTCTCAGGCAGATAGTTCTACAACGAGAAAATACGGAGGTACCGGATTGGGATTGTCTATTTCAAAAAAACTTGCAGAGATTATGGGGGGAAGAGTTTGGGTTGAAAGTGAACCCAAAATGGGAAGTACATTTTATTTTGAGATCCCACTGAAAATTGCCGAATCTCGAGAAGTTATACCCGCATCTGCACTATTGAACATCCGGAGAGCGCTGGTTGTTGACGACAATACCACCAATCTGCGAATTTTAAAAGACATGCTCCATCACCTGGGAATAGAGGCAACCGTAGTTGAAAATGGAATTCATGCTTTGGAATTTCTGAAAGAAGAAGACAACAAAAAGTCGGGCTTTGATGTGATTTTCTTAGACATGCATATGCCGGAAATGGACGGTTTGACGGTTGCAAAAACCATAAAAAGTGATCTGGGGCTGGCAGGGAAGCCGGTTGTTATTATGTTTTCATCCATTGAGCAGGAAGATGTCTTTCAGGCAGGGGAAAAAGCAGGTATTGATTATTATCTGACCAAACCCATAAAGCTGAAAGATTTGCTCGGGTTATTGCAACTCAAAAAGCAGGAAATACTTAAAGGCGATGTTACGGATAAAAATGAGATTCAACCTGATGTTAAAAACAAAGCAGAGAAGACCATTTTAATTGCAGAGGATAATAATATCAACCTGAAGCTATTAAGCGCCATTCTCCTAAAATCAACGGATATAAAAGTGATAACTGCAATAAACGGGGCAGAGGCTGTCGACAAGTTTACCAGGTACCCGGTCGATCTTATTTTTATGGATATCCACATGCCCGAACTTGATGGTTTTCAGGCAACAAAGCGTATACGTGAAATCGAAAAAGGGATAAAACATACACCTATCATCGCGTTAACTGCCGTTGCACTGGCCGGAGACCGGGAAAAATGCCTTGCAAACGGGATGGATGATTATATCTCAAAACCCTTCAGGAAAGAAGATCTGCTCAAAGTTCTCAGGAAATACCTTGGTTAATCTTTCCGGGCTAACAACTGGAAAATTTTTTTTGACAAAACATCAGGAACAAATGGTTTCAGGATGTAGTCATTCATTCCGGCAGATAAACACTCTTCAATAACCCCTTTGATTGCATTGGCAGTGAGTGCTATTACAGGAACATCAAGGTTCAATTCCGAACGCATTATCCGGGTCGCCTCAATCCCTCCCATTTCAGGCATCTGAAGATCCATCAGCACAATTTGAAATGAATTTTCTCTGAGGATTTCCAATGCTTCCCTTCCATTGTTGGCCACGGTAACGATCATGTTCCATTTTTGCAGCATTGATTTTGCAATAAACTGGTTGAACCGGTTATCTTCAACAAGCAGTATCCTGATGCCTTCCAGAAAGCTTACATTGAGTTCGGGCAAATTTTCCACGGTGGGTTTGACAGGCACTTTTACTTTCCTGAATGACAGGGTAAAGAAGAATTCGCTTCCATGATTCTTTATACTTGTTACATCAAGCTGTCCCCCCATCAACTCTACCAGTTGTTTGCTGATGGCCAGCCCCAGACCTGTACCACCATAACTTCTTGTGGTTCCGCTGTCCTCCTGTTGAAAACTTTGAAATATTTTTAACCTGTTTTCTTCTGCTATTCCAATACCGGTATCCGCGACATTAAAGCAAATGACAAAGGAACTCCGTGTTGATTTTACCAGCTTGCACTCAAGGATTACTTGGCCTTTTGGGGTAAACTTTATGGCATTATTCATCAAATTTATAAGTACTTGTCTTAACCTGACAGAATCGCCCCAAAGATGGCCCTTGATCTTTTTATCAAATTTAATTTGAAGCTTGACTTCTTTTTCATCTGCCTTGAATTCAAAAGCATCGAAAACATTTTTCACCAGTTCATCCAGTAAAAATTCCGTCTCAAACAAATCCATCTGGCCAGCTTCGATTTTGGTGAAATCAAGAACGTCATTCACGATTGAAAGAAGGCCTTCTGATGAGCTGTTCAGACCTTTGATCAATCTTTTCTGTTCTTCTGTTATCTGCGTATCTTCGAGTAACCGTGTGAGGCCATGAATGGCATGTAATGGCGTCCTTATCTCGTGGCTCATATTCGCCAGGAACTGGCTTTTTGCAATGCTTGCCGAAATGGCTTCCTGGCGGGCGTTTTTTAGCTCCGTCTCGGCTTTTTTCCGGAGTGTGATATCCGAATACTGCCAAAGATTTCCCAGAAACCTGTCGCCTGAAAATATCGGCAGGTAGTCGCGTTCAAATACCCTGCCGTCAGCCAGTTCCAGTTGCTCTTCAATGAGCTGTTGCCGGGCTGACAGCAGATCATTGATCCGTTCAATAAATTTATCCGGCTCTTTAAAGAGATGCTTTGCCTGGTCCAGTGCAGAAGCACAATCAATTCCAACCAATTGTTCAGGTTCAGCAGGGATATCAAAAAGGTGACAAAACCCTTTGTTCACAAGAACAATTTTCCTGTACTCATTTTCAACCAGGATCCCCGCGTGCAGGTTCTGCATCAGGGTACTTATCCTCGAAGTGCTTGATTCCAGCTCGTACTGTGATTTTTTCTGAACGGAAATGTCTTTGATGAATGCACTGAAAAAGTTGTCATTCCTTATCCTGAGCGGGTTTACAGCAAGTTCAACAAGAAATTGTTCGCCGCTCTTATGTTGCGCAGTGATTTCAATCCGTTTATTAATATATGCCCCGGTTCCATGTTGCAGGAAATTTTTCATTCCCAGGACATGCAATTCTCTCATCGAATCAGGAATGATCAAATCTGAGATTTTTTTCCCGACTGCCTCTTTGATGAAATACCCGAACATCTTTTCTGCCTGTTTATTCCACCTGATTACAATGCTCTTTGAATTGATAAGAATATAGGCATCCAGCGCCGTATCAATGATCAAACGTGTTTGTTTCACATTGTCCTTGAGTGCATCTTCAATTTTTTTCCGCTGAGATATATCCCTGTGAATAGATATAAATTGGGTAATTTCTCCCTGGCCGTTGAATACAGGTTGAACCTGAAGCCATGCCCAATAAGGCTTTCCTTCTTTCGTAAAAAACTCCACATTCATCTCGACGGATCTTTTCTCCATCATGGCGCGGATGATCTTTGAAGGTTTGATTTTCTTCCTGTCAGATCCCTGTACCATCTCCAGAATTTTCTTTCCCCTGATCTCATCAATCTTATATCCGGTGGTTTTCTCAAAGGCCTCATTGACCAGATCGGCCCTGCCTTCTTTATCGGTTATCAATATCGCATTATCCGTATGACGTGCAATCAGCGCAAGTTTCTGAAGTTCGCTCCGGTTAAGAATATGACCGTAAATGGAACCTGCAAGATTCCCGATGAATGAGAATACAGCTATTTGTTCTTGGGTAAATTTATTCGCTTCCGGACTGGCAATGCTGAAAACGCCTACCACAGTCTCCCCGTTGAATACAGGAATGCTGAGTCGCGTCCTGATCCTGAAGCTCCGTTTGCTGTCAATGCTCATGGGCGGATTATTCGCCTCGATATCCGGAACATACAGCATTTTCCCGGTCTTAAAAACATATCCGGGGTGGCGATCCATCACCGTTCTTTCTGCTTCAGCACGTTCTTCCTCCGAAAACCCCTTTGCATAATAAAGCTTCAGCTTTTTATCTACAAAATCATAGAGGAACAACCCGTTATATTCCATCCCGATCACTTCTTCAAGAATGTGCTCAACCTCCAGCGCCAATTCATGGATATCACGAATTTCCGTTGAACGTCCTGCAAATTTGTTCAGGATCTCAAGAACCGGTATGATCTTGTCAAAATTCATGCCTGGAGCCTTTTTCTATATGATGGATAATGCTGCTTCAGCACATTGTATATCCTGTTTATAATGACCTCCGCTGATTCCGATAGCGCCAACCATTTCATCTTCAATCAGGATAGGAATACCGCCCCCAAGAAGAATAAAATCCTGAAATTGCTGGACACCATGAAATAAGATTGGATCGTCTTTTATATGGTTGTACCAGGCTTCGCCGCTGGGCATACCAAATCCCACAGCAGTAAGCGCTTTTTTCCGGGCAGCATCGATGGTGACCAGCTTTGCATTGTCCATCCGGCTGAATGCCTTTAGAACTGCACTCTCATCAACGATATAAACAGATATTCCTATCCCTATTTCGGTAGCTTTTTGTTCAGCAGCAATAAGCATCCGCCTGGCTGCATCTGCGGAAATTGATCGTTTCTGAAAATTTGTTTCCATGCTAATCAGAGTTTATAAAAAAGTGTTATCGAACAAAATCTACGGTCTTTCCATTCTCAAGTTTTATTAAGTACAGACCTTTAGCAAAACCGCTTGTTTGTACGACCGTCTTATTAATCACGGTTCCTTTAAAAACAATCTGACCTGTTGAATTCAATATTTCAAATTTTGTATTTTGTGTATTATCCTTGATTTCAATAGTTAATTCATTGGTCGCAGGATTGGGGTAAACATTGATTGATTTGTTGTTTTCGATAAGCTCAATACCAACATTTGTGACAGATATTATGTTAGATGGTTCTGAGCTGCATAAATTTATGGTTACAATAACATAATATTCTCCGTTTTCAGTAACAGTGTAATTCTGATAGGTTGCACCATTTATCAAACCGCTTTGATTATACCATTGATTACCATTTGTAGCGTCAGAATGTAAAATATTGACATTTAGCGTTATCATTGGTGTTGATGGTGTTGGTGGTTGGGCATTGATAACCACATCAGCTGATCCTGCTGAAGTACATCCTGATACATTGGTAACAGTAAAGTTAAATATTCCGGTTGCAAGTCCTGATATTGTTGTACTTGTTCCTGTACCGGTAATGCCGCCTGGATTTATTGTCCAGGTTCCTGTTGGTGGCAAACCATTTAAAACAACACTTCCTGTTGCTACCGCACAAGTTGGTTGAGTAATTATTCCTACAATGGGAGCCGTTGGTGTTGTTGGTTGGGCATTGATAACCACATCTGCTGATCCTGCTGAAGTGCATCCTGATACATTAGTAACAGTAAAGTTGTATGTTCCGGCTGCAAGTCCTGATATTGTTGCACTTGTTCCTGTACCGGCATAATTGCCTGGATTGATTGTCCAGGTTCCTGTTGGTGGCAAACCATTTAAAACAACACTTCCTGTTGCTACTGCACAGGTTGGTTGAGTAATTATTCCTACTGTAGGAGCTGTTGGTTGAGTGCATGAATAATAAACAGGTGTTTCCCAAAGTCCTCTGGCAAAGGTTGCAGCTCTTAACTTAGTGTCTTGCGGATTGGGAGCGTAGTAAATTTCAATTTCACCAATTTTTACATTTGGCAATCCAATGTTATAGGCAATCCAATTATCCGAGCCTTTTTTGAAATAAACG
The DNA here is from genome assembly GCA_903915465.1 of uncultured Bacteroidales bacterium. GTDB lineage: Bacteria > Bacteroidota > Bacteroidia > Bacteroidales > FEN-979 > FEN-979. The sequence goes on from CAIWTA010000144.1 coordinate 49,471, forward strand.
CCAAGTTCAGTGCCTGCATATAATTGAATTTCGGTGGTTGATTGTTTATCCTGAACAATTGTATAAGCCGGAATTGATGGCAATCCGGTTGAAACATTAGTCCATGATGTTCCGCCATTTGCAGATTGATACACTTTCTTTGCATTATAACCACCCAGTGTAACCCAAAGCATGTTTGCATCATCAGCTTTAACGGCAATGTAAGTAATACTTCCTGATCCCACAGGTAAAGATCCGGTTATTTCGGTCCACAGAGTACCCCCGTTTGTAGTTTTCCAAATATTGTATGGGGCAGCAACGTATAAAACTTGAGTATTTGAAGGCGAAATTGCCATGGATCGAATTTTATCTGATGAGTTCATTGTGGATATTTTTGTCCAACTGTCACCTCTGTCAGTAGTTTTCCAAACATCGGCATATCCTGCATATAATGTCTGGGGATTTATTGGGTCAATTATATACGGCGTCACCCATGCCCCATCTCCGGCACCTGAAGGCTGAATTTGCGTAGCATTGTTCCAATGGTCTGTAGTCCTGTCGATTTGTCCATTAACATAGGTGCCATATTGAACATTAACATTGGTATAATCAATTAAACACTCCATACCATCTCCGCCTTTTACGTCAGACCAAGCCCCACCTGAAAAGAGTTTTGTTCCGTTATCCTGAAGACCTGTAATAGTTTCAACAGAAACCGTTTGCGAAACTCCAAGTTTATACATTTGGCTGATAACCATTCCGTTGGTCTTGTCTGTCCAACTTGTTCCGTTATCGGTTGAAATATATACTCCTCCATCGTTACACTCGAACAAATCGCCATTATTTCTGAATTTCAGACAATGTTTATCAGCATGAACGGCAGGAACACCATCTCCCCACCAATGGTTAATAATAGACCATGAAGTTCCGCCATTTACTGAACGCCAGGTGTTTACGCCTCCAACAACTACTGTGTTCGCGTTTGAGGAAGAGGCAGCAAGACTTAAATCGTACCAACCTTGCCCTCCTGCGTCACTGCCATCAGACGCCCAGCCTAACAAATTTTTTGTCGTTCCGGCAAAAACCTGCGTATAACCTGACCCGCTGCTTGTTGATTTATAAATACCATATAACCCACTGTCGTTCCCTTCAGCAAGAGCATACACCCAGGTAGGTTGATTTCCAGAAACTGCCAATTCTATCCTGTAAGCATTTGCATCGCTGAAAGCCTGCGTCCATGATCCTCCGTTATTTATGGACACATAAATTTTACCATTTTGAGTCGAACCATAAAGTGTGTTAAAATCGCCAGGTTTATATTCCATATCAATAAAAGCCGTTGAAGTTAATTGGGTATTCCAGGTAGTTCCGCCATCAATAGTTTTATATACCCCATTTGAAGTTGATGCTATTAAAGTTTGATTATTACCCGGATCTAATAGTAGTCGGTAAACCATTTTCCCATCGGATAATGCATAATTAATTCCTGTAGTATTCCAGGCCGAACCCCCATTTGTTGACTTTAGCACGCCAATACTGCTATTATCCCAATGATCTTTATCGCCGGTAGCAATATAAATTGTATTTGAAGTTGCAAAATCTGTTGGAATAACAATATCACTGACAGCAAGAACACCATTATTATCGGTTAAACAAGTCCAGCTTGAGCCGTTATTTGTTGTAACCCACAATCCGCCGGAAGCAGCACCAACCCAGTATGTGCTATTATTTGAAGGATGAAAAGCAATACAATTAATACGACCAACACCTGCGTAACCTCCACCGGAACTATTTGGCCCTAAGCTTACCCAATTTGCTGAATTTACCGATTTTAACCGGAAATTCGCTTTTAAATATTCATCATAAACGGCCTGGGCAGTTTTGCTTGGAAATTCACCGGTAGCCGGATTAATTTGAGTCTCCATGCTATACTCCCACCGTTTAAATTGCTTCCAACCTACTGCTTTTTTCTTTACTCCATTTTCAATATAAAAACCTTTGTCAACATTAAACGGTGCCCAATATTTATTAAATGCATTGTTATAATCGAAAAAAGTTAAACTTGCCTTCGATTTACTTTGCGGTAATTGTTTTAACCAAGGCTGCGAAAACAATGTTGCCGCGAAAAACATTCCGCATAAGAAAAAAATAATTCGTTTCATATTCTTCAGTATTACAGGTTCTTACTCAATTTTTTAGTTTCTTCTGTATTTCCTTCCTTTTCTTTAATAAACTATGTTCAGAAGGAATGGTGAGTCTGGTCTAAAAAGCCAAAAGCACATCACCCTAAGGGGGTGACTAAAAAGTAAAAAACAAAATGTCACGCAGAGTTTCGCAAAGTTTTACGCTAAGTTACGCAGAGTTAAAATTCATATAATCAATATTCTGCGAAACTCTGCGATTCATCAGCGA
>CAIWTA010000145.1 GCA_903915465.1 uncultured Bacteroidales bacterium
AGTATTTTGAATATTTTTTTTACACCGTGGAGAAGGGATTTCACATCCACAACCCTCCAAAGCTCATATTTGCAATACTTGTAACCATACCTGTTCGCAGGTATAAGGGATTGACATAGTTTTCCTGTGTCAGGCCTGTGAACGCAAGAATGGGATCTGATTCCTTAGTAGGCTCATTAATATACGATGAAACCAGTTGGTTTTCGTGGTTAATACCGGCAAATGTCTTTGGGTTTTGCTGGGTTTTCATTAGAGTTGGGTTTTGTAGGTTTTAATTATTTATTTATTGTCCTGGTAAGTCTTTTCAATTTATTGATCTCTTTGGTCTGGGAAAAGGAGAAATGAAGAGGGGTTGAAAGGATCATGCGATTGACCTGAATAAACCCTTTAAGAATTGGTACCCTCCAAATGCTATAGCGCCCCATGCAATGTAGTAAGTCCCGCCTGTATCTTTTACAGCTGAATAGGTTGCTGCAGTAAAAACAATTCCTCCGATACACCAGAGTGCACCAACTAGCATATCATTTCCGCCATTTGATGTTTTTTCTACAGGTTTCGCAATTGCTCCCTGATCTGGATTATCGTTATTAAATTCGTTGCTTACATCACATACGCAAGAGCTTTTATCAGCATTGTCATTCTCATCAGTTCCGTAAGATGGACGACTTTGTACGGCAGTAAATTCAATGTTTTTCGGTTCCATGGTGTTTGGTTTTAGGGTTATTTTTATATGTTTTGTTTAGTGAGTTTTTATATTTAGATGAAAATTCCAAGTTGTTTTGGAGAATTATTTTCGGTTTTTATATGGATTTTAGTGATTGGTTAAAATTTAGTGAATATTTCAGAATGCTGGAATGCAGGAATGCAAAATGCTGGAATGCAGGAATGCAAAATGCATGAATGCAGGAATTCTGATACCTCGTTGCTTGCTGCGAGATGCTAAATTTTTTTGAAAACAACATCAGTCGCCACATAAGCAGCCTTGGCTTCTTCGGTTCCTGCGAAGCAGGAAATCGGGCGAAGTGAGATAGAAGAAGACGCAGCTGCGTTGTGGACGACGAGGCACGCCCGGCCTGAGGGCAAAGATCGAAATCAGGTAACGGGCATGCGTTGCAAACGCGCGATAACTGGGGAATTCAGAATTCCCCTCCCCATTATAGCACATCAAATAACGAAATAGCTTGTCTCCGGCACCTCAATAAACGTACTGCATAGAAATAAATTCAACTGAAGGGTAGCCTTTTTTTCTTTATTTTTGCCACTTATCCATCATCAAACTTGAGTTCATTAAAATGAATCTTGACCTATGCCTCCTGGCGATTATTTTCTGCCGTACAGCAAGATGATTCAAACCATTATCTGGTTTCAGTTGATCGAGAAAGGCTATTATTGCTATGAAGATCAGGATGAACTTTCTCAACTTATATATTTAGACCTTCTCGAAAGAGAAGAAAATATTCTCAGCTCATTCAAAAATGAATCAAAATTCTCCACTTTCCTTAACACGGTGGTGACAAACATCTGCCGTGACCTGAGAAAAAAAAGAATCCGCGACAATTCGCATCAATCCGGTACCACCAGAGAAGAGAGCAACTTTATTTTCAATAACATCATGAGTGTGGATTTTACCCCTGATCAACAGATGGTATTCGAAGAGTATTTGCAGAAGTTAAAAATAATTCTCAGCACCTATCCAAAGAACAGACCGAAAATCTTCGTCTGTTTAAAAGCCCTTTACCGGTTGCTAATTTTACTTTCTGAATTGCCAACTTGTGATCTGAAAGCAAACAATCATAAATTAATCCAGGATTGGCTGGTTTCGTTGAATGATTTCAGTATTGACATGACTGACCAGGAAATTTATTCCGTACTAACACAAATTTTTAATCACATTGATGGAACAAACAAAACCAATGATGCAATACGAAAATGGATAGAAGACAGGATCAGGGAAATCATTTCGCTCTTGAACGGAAATCCGCCGCAAGCATCATTCGATAAAGAAACTTTCAAATTCCTTTTCGAATATTATTGCAAAAAAAAGGAAGAAGTTCTCCAAAATTGAAACGTATTTCCATCTAAAGATTAAAACACGTAAAATGAGATTCAAAATATATACGCCAACGATAAAGCGCCATCTTTCAGATGAGGAAATCGCTATATGGGTTGATGCTATAGCGGAAGATCGCGTTAAAGAACTGCCTGAACGGATTGCCATTCATGGGGAAGAATGTATGGCATGCAAAGAAAAAATTATCGAAATCAGCCAATCCGCCGTCATTAGCCAATCTGCCGAAACAAAAGAAGCAGATATAATATTCAGTCAACAATTCAAACCGGTTCCTGTATTTTATTTGTCCAATGTGTTAAAAGTGGCAGCTGCTGTAGCTATCCTTATTGGAATAGGGACAGTATTGACTTATCTGCTTTTTCCAAAAAAACAGGATCCAGCTATGCTTTTTGCGCAGAATTTCACTCCTTATCCCGATTTAATCACAGAAAAGAGCTCAACCTGGCAAATGGATTCGGGCCATCAATGGTTAGCCACCGGACTTGCTTTTTATCGGGAACAGAAATTCGACAGCGCCTTCATTGTTTTCGACCATCTATATCAGCAAAATGCCGGCAACGATAC
>CAIWTA010000146.1 GCA_903915465.1 uncultured Bacteroidales bacterium
TATTCTGAATGAACAGCTTATCAGGCAAAATGAAGAGCCGGTTGCGTTTGATCACGATTGCCGGGAAGGAATTTGCGGAATGTGCAGCCTTTATATCAATGGACGACCCCATGGGCCTGATGATGCGATAACAACCTGCCAGTTGCACATGAGGAAATTTAAAGATGGGGATACCATCACTATTGAACCATGGCGTGCCAGGCCATTTCCTGTAATTAAAGATCTTATTATCGATAGAACCGCGTTTGATAAAATCATTCAGAGTGGAGGATATATTTCGGTCAATACCGGTGGAAGCGCTGAGGCCAATAATATTCTGGTAAGCAAGGAATCTTCAGACTTAGCGATGGATGCAGCCGCTTGTATCGGCTGTGGCGCGTGTGTGGCTGCCTGCAAAAATGCTTCGGCAATGCTTTTTATTTCTGCAAAAATCTCTCAATTTGCCTTATTGCCTCAGGGAAAAATTGAAGCCAAGACAAGAGTTGCTAAAATGGTAGCCACCATGGATGAGCTTGGATTTGGGAATTGTACCAATACCTATGCTTGCGAAGCCGAATGTCCGAAAGAAATTTCAAGAACCAACATTGCAAGGCTGAACAGGGAATTCCTTTGTTCCAAAGTATCTTGATTTTACCTCGTTACGCGTGACTTGTAACGCGTAACGTGTAACGCGTCACCCTTATCGCGTTACAATTTTTCAAACTTTTCTCCCCAAAAACATATCACCTTTTTGATTTTGCCGGATTAAGGAGAAATATCTTTTTATGACGGCGAGGAAAATGGTTCGGTTCAAACCGGTTGAGATCAGATCACTGGTTTGGTTTATGAATGGACAGGAAAAGTGTTCGAACTACAAGGTTGTCTCTTACAAATTGATCCCTACATACAGAACCGGACTTCCGGTTCCGGTTGAGATTCCGTTCCCGGAGATATTTTTGCAATGAGGGGTTGCTTTGTCGCATCACTCTTTCTTTGCCAGTTGCGAGTGGCGAGTAGCGAGAGGGGGTAGCTTAGTCGCATCACTCTTTCTTTGCCAGTTGCGAGTGGCGAGTAGCGAGTAGCGAGAGGCGGTTTGCTTCGGGCTTCGCCCTACTGATGAACCACTATTTCCGTTAGTGAGAAGCCTAGTCTATATGCCTGCTTTCTAAGTCTCTGTTCCTCAGTAAACTTAGCTTGTTTATTATACTCTATTATTCCTTTTTCAACGTACTCCATTCCTTTTGTAATGGCATGATAGTAAAGCACTGCTAATTTTCTGGCAGTTGCTTTGATTGCAATCTGTGGCCCTTTTCTTGATTTTATTTTTCTTGCAAAACTGCCTAGCCCTATATACTTACTGTTAAGTATGGATTGTGCTGCCTCCTTAAATATTTGACCCGCCGCTGTTTGTTGTTTCCCTTTATATCTTCTTCTCATTTTTCCAGAACTATATCTTTTGGGGGCTAAACCCAACCAGGAAACAAAATTCTTCTCTGTCTTCCACTCTTTTAAATCCAAACCCACCTCAGCGATTATTCTGATTACACTGTAATCAGTTAATCCCGGTAGTTGGGAAGCATCTTTTCCTTCTGTCAACCTTAATATTTTCACATGAAAGTTCTCAATTTCCGGCTTATGATGTCTAATGGCTTTTTCTGGAGTAATTGAATCCACTTCCGGCTTATTTTCATTGCTTCTGATAAACCAACTTTCAATCTTTTTATCACACTCACGAATGAGTTGGTTGTAAAAACTCCATGCCTTGTAAGCCTGCTCTAACATGAAAAGATATTCCGATCTGTAATTGCCATTAAGAGACTTCACCACTTCTTCCTTTTTATTATGTAGAATCTGTTTGTCACAAAGTATCGCTAATGTTTCCGCATCGCGATCTCCTTTTAATATAGCTTCAATGATTCTTCTGCCGGAAACACCTTGTATTTGTGAAATTACCTGATGCAGGCGAAGATTCATTAGTGTGAAGGCCTTCTGAATGTGTTGAATATGGGCGGCGGCCATTTCAATGTGATCCTGCCGAAGACGAATAATAGTCCTCAATTCTCGAATGATTTCTTCCGGTATAAAACAGGGACGTAAAAGACCATGCTGGTGTAAAGTCCTTATCCACTGACAATCCTCTCCATCTGTTTTTTCTCTCCCAGGCAATTGATTTGCGTCCCCTGCTCTTACCAAAACAACCTCAATGCCTTCAGCCTCCAGAATATCTTTAACTGGCAACCAATAAACCCCGGTAGCCTCCATGGCCACTGAATCTATCGTATTCACTTTTAAATAGTCTGCAGCTCGATGCAAATCCTGCGTAAAGGTGTCAAAAGATTTGTACCCAGCATCATTGGCACATACGAAAATCTTTTCAGCACCAATGTCAATCCCCCCAGCATTTGGATTAATAATCCGTAACTTTGTCTTCATGTTTACATTTTTTTTGAGGTGAGTATTAATTTTTAGCTGCATGGTCAAGCTCGAAGGAGTAGAAAATAAGATTACTACTGAACGGGATTGTCATAAAGACATCACCAAGTGTTTTGTACTCAATCTTCGAAGCTAGTCTCGCAAACAGGCAATAAGCACTAGGACAATAACAGCTACTTGCTTGACTGTGTAGCTCACCTCAAATTTAATGGTTCATCTCAGCATTTGTTTAAATTTTTTTTATAACCCCTCGCAATGACAACGCTGAAAAATTTCAAGTAGAGAGCGGGATCGCTGCAAATTATACGATAAACAATATTATGTATACAATTTTAATTTTGCAGCGATCCCGCTCTCTCTCCTCTTACCCAATCATGTGTTGTCATTGCGAGGGGTGAAGCGACGAAGCAACCTGATCAGTATTCATTGTTATCTGTTTTGAAGTTCCTGTTTTTCCTCAAAGGAGGGGACTTAGCTGTACATACAAAAATAAACCTTTTAGTTGATTATCATGGAAAGATGATGATCTATTTTACGACGATGATTTTCCTGGTTTCACTGCCCGTATTTGATTCCAGCTTGCAATAATAGATTCCTTCAGGCAAATTGTTGAGAGAAACATTTACTGTATGTGTTCCCGGGTTTTGTGACGACAAAAGAGTCGTTTTCCTTACTTCCTGACCAAGGGTGTTGAAAAGTGAAATCCTGATGTCGGAGATTTTTGTCAGTTCAAATGTAATTGAAAGATTCTCTTTTGCAGGATTAGGAGAAACTGAGAATCGTAACCCTTGGTTTTTTATCTGAATTGCCTGGGGAGTTGGTTCGTCTGTCCAGATTTGCATTGCAGGATCGCCAAATGCATTGCAATCATACATGCACCAGCGTTGTGCTCCCGGTTCCCATTCACCCGGAAGTGATATATAGGGAGCTGTTTTGATTTTGGAAATCATGTGGGCAGTTCCCAAATGCTTATCCGGAGTGGTATCATTGTATAACGAACTTACAAATTCACGGTGCAGGTGCTCTGACGGCCCATCGGTTGTTCCTTCGTCGAACCATCCGTATCTCGAATTGAAAACTCCTCCTACAAGGAAATTTGAGATGGTAACGCATTTTTTTGCAATACAGGAAGCATCATCGAATCCACCGCAATCGCAACCATGCGAATACATCAATGTATAGTTGTGATCCACCCCGTTTACATTGTAAAAATTGGCGTCGGTAATGTCGTAATCGTTTAACCTCATCATGTAACTGTAATTGGAATGACCGCTGTGATGAATGAACTGTTTTCCCGAGTTAATGGCAGCTAATAATTGGGGAACA
>CAIWTA010000147.1 GCA_903915465.1 uncultured Bacteroidales bacterium
AGCAGGCCCCTCCTCCACAACAACAGCGCAATGCTCAGCCTGCCAAGCAGCAGCAGACACCGCCATCACAACAGCACAAATCTCAACCTGCAAAGCAGCAGCAAACTCCTCCATCACAACAGCACAAATCTCAACCGGCAAAGCAGCAACAGACCAATCCGCCACAACAACAGCGCAATGCTCAGCCGGTCAAGCAGCAGCAGGCTCCTCCGCCACAGCAACAACACAATGCTCAGCCTGCAAAGCAGCAACAATCAAATCCACCAAAAAATAATAATGAGGAAAAGCCTTTCATTAATCGTTTGTTTTTTGAAATTAAATTCTAACTTAAATCAATATTTATGCCACTATTAACGATATTAATTGTCCTTGTTTTCACAGGCCTTGCCCTATGGCTTATCAATACTTATATCCCGATGGATCACAAGATCAAAACCATACTCAATGTGGTTGTTGTGATTGTTGTAATCGTTTGGCTTCTGAAAGTATTTGGTGTTTTCGGTTACCTGATGGGGGTCCATGTATAAAGCTCACGTTTTCATTACACCAGCATGCATCGTAAAACCTGGATTACCAATACATTTTTTATTTTCTTCCTGGTTACAGCGAAATTGTCTATAGCTCAGTCTGTGGATGTCGCATTGAACCTGCCTTCGGTGACTTTTGACAGCACATACATTGCAGATTACACTAATTTATTCACAACACGGGCATTTCTGCTCTTCCAGAATGCCTCCATTCTCATTAATCCCGCAAATGATAAAATTTCGAAAATTGTTTATAGTCCCAATGCAAATCTAAGGATTGGGCTTGCAGGGTTCTGGAAATGGCTCGGACTGGGATTATCCATCGATAATCCTTTTTACAAAACTGACCGTAATGCTTATGGGAATACAGCAACTCTTGATCTTCGAATCAATGCTTTCGGACGGGGTGTCGCAGGGGAATTGTTTTTTCAGACTTACAAAGGGCTTTATATAATTTCTCCTGAAAAGACTGATGGAACGCATTATATTATTCCGGATATGCAAACACTTTCGCTCGGTCTTTCGGGGTACTGGATATATAACTCAAACAAGTTTTCAATCCGGGCCGCATTCATACAAAATGAGCGTCAAAAAAAGAGTGCCGGCAGTTTTGTACTCAGACCAGCTTTTCTCTATTACCGGATCTTCTCCGACGAGGGCATTGTTCCGGAAGAGATCGTTAAAAAATACAATATACCATTAGCAAAACTGGTCACAAGCGGAAAATTTTATTCACTTGGAATTTCTCCCGGATATGCATACACATTCGTATTTCTGAAGAATTTTTATCTCACTGCAGCTGTTTTCCCTGGTATTGCAGCCCAGTTCTCCAGTTACAGGAATGAGAATAATGTTTATGACAACCTGGAATTTAACTTTCAACTCAGTGGGCGGTTCGCAGTAGGATATAATTCTGATAAATGGTTTCTCGGAGGTTCCTTTCAGACAAGTTTCAACGAAATTCCCGACAAGCTCAGCAATGCACTGTTCAGTTATAGCATTATGCAATTCCGTTTATGGGGTGGAACAAGGTTTGATGTTTTCAGGAAGAAAAAGAGACATTCCCCTGACCAATAATTCTTTTGCCCGTTTATACCCGCAACCGCTTTACCAGTGATTTCTGCGAATAATTATCCTTTGATTTTAGAGATTGTAAAATGTGAATTATGTAACATTAATACAAAATCGTGTAACACAATGAGTATACCCATGGTGTACATTTGTGACGAAGCAGTTCAGTTCTATCATAGTCGCTAAAACTGTTTTAAAGTAGTAGTAATTTCATAACCAATTGACCTGCCTGCCGGCAGGCACGGAATTTAACCGAGCCTTATCTGACGGCAGGTGGTGTTTTGGTTGCACAAACAAGTTGTCCGTTAAGCAATAATTCAAGGGAGTATCATTGTGTTAATACAACAATTTTGGTACCTTTACATAAGCAGACATATGATATAATTACTTCAATGAGCTCGCGTATAATTTTTTTTATTCCATTAATTTTCTGTGTCCTTCATTTATGTGCTCAGGAAAAGAAGGACACCCTGACCCCTCAGAAAATTGATAGCCTGTCGGCTCAGCAAGTTGACACTCTAATAAAAAAAATGGATACCGTAATTATCACAAAGGAATCTCAGAACATTACTCCTGCAAGTACTTTCGGGAAAGCCTATGCAAAATCCTACTGGACAGATACGAAATCAGTTTTTACCAACCCATTTCGCTGGAAGAAAGGTCAAATTATTACCGTTGCTGCACTAACTGCAGGAACGATAGGATTGATCGTATGGGGAGATAAACCAATACAACAATTTTTTTATCGTAATGAATCCTATTTTCTCAGTACTTCATCTTATTACTTTTTTAGTCCTCTGGGAAGTGGCCTTATAAGTATTCCTGCATTGGGTATTTTTTATGCCAGTGGAGTAATCTGGAAGAACAAAAAAGCAAAAGAAACGGGGTTAAAGGGTTTGGAGGCCTATGTAATTACTGTTGTTTTTACCAACGTTATTAAACAGGTTACTCACAGGCACAGGCCTTATCAGGATGATCCCCCAAATCCCCATGCCTGGGATGGGCCATTCAGCTGGGGGGGAGACTATGGAATGTTCGGTTATAATTCATTTCCTTCGGGTCATTCCTCGGCTATTTTCTCTATTGCAACAGTTGTTGCCTTTGAATACTGGAATACGAAATGGGTTCCCATTGTCAGTTTTGGAGTGGCTGGTTTCACAGCGCTTTACCGCCTGGCGGTAAATGATCACTGGGCATCGGATGTATTGTTCGGTTCGGCTCTTGGATTTGCAGTTGGCAGTATGGTGTATTTTAATGCCAACAAGAAACTTCAGATTATTCCGGTAAGTTCAACCGGGCTTGGGGCTACACTGATCTATCATTTTTAATTATAATATCCCCTCCGCTGAGAATCTTCCAGGTAGAAGAGCAGAAAGACCTTCTGTTCTGTTTGTATTGAATGAACAACGGGCATCCCGCGTTGATGCAGGTCATTATAATAAAGTTGCGTTTCGCCACCTATACTAATATTTTTATAAAGACGTACGGTAATTCTCGGTTTCAAAATGTGAACGAAATTATTTCCGTTAACCCCAATATAGGTGCGCATCCAGTAAAAATAATACCGTAAAGTCGCCGTGGCATATTTTCCAAAATTGATGGTGCTTTCAAGCTTCGTCTCTAATCCCCCGACAAAATTGTAGTCCCTGATCTGGGTGGTGTCAATGACAAACTTTTTACTGTTTCCGCCAAAGGGCACTAATGCCACGTGGATACTTGTGTAAAGATTGCTGGTTTTGTTTAAAGGCAGCTTGGAAATTACTCCTGCTCCGAAACCTATGGTACCTATTTCAAATTTTCTGTTATCCCAGTAATCCATATATTGAAATCCGCCGATAAGAAGTGACAGTTTACCCAATTGCTTATTTCCCCCGAACAAAATGGCATAACCCAGGATATTATCAAGATATTTTCTTCCGACGCCGAAATTCAAATCGACACGAAGTTTGAAAAAATCAAAAGGCTTGCGTTTACGAAGCTCAAATGGATTTCCATAATCAAACTGGGCATTGAACATGGCGCTGTAAGTTCCTTTTCCAAAGGCATCATAAGGGACATCATCAATCATTCGAACCCCCCCATACAGGGAAATATTGGTCGGCTCTTTCTCATACACTTCTTTGTTGGTTCTCCTGAAGGACTTTCCCTGAATGAGCCTGTTAATCCCTCTCATGGGATCAACCAATCCGGCGGTGATTTCACGGAAAACTCTGTTGCCACCCCTTGTACGGTCATCGAGAATATTTGAGCTTAAGCGGTAAAGTATTTCTCCAATAAATGATCCATTAATTGGTGTATAGATAATATCGTTATAGGATGGTCGTGTATTTTCTCCGAAATATTCCCACATCAGACTCCCTCCAACCGCAAAACAAAATGATTGATAATAATTATAACCATTCGAACGTCCGGCATTATAGGAAAGTGTTCCTGAATAGGGATGACCTATAAAATTAACTCCGAACCTGTCCTTATCCCATTCCCATCCTTGCGCTAAATTAACTTTCCATGAGTGGAATCCGATGCGCGCATAATCGGCATTTAAAACGAACCTGTCTAACGACCAGGTTAAAAAACAGGTGCTAAACACCTCGACCGCAGGTATCCATAGGTGATATCTCTTGTTGTATGCTGTATCGTCGTCAAGCAGATCCCCGTATTTATTTTGTTTGGTTGTATCAACGAGAGCGCTTTTAACTGGCTCGTTGCCGACGGAATCGGAAAGTTTTTCCACTTTTACTTCTTTGATCTTCTCTATTTGTTTTTCCCGCCCACCTTTCCCGGGGACAATGGTATCACCTGGGGCAACTTTTCCGGAATTTTGAGGAGCCACTTCCTGGGCAAAAAGATAAGGAGAAGTGAAAATCAGGAAGATCAGAAGATATAAGGTTTTCATTTGGTTTTGTTCTGCTTATCAATGGCTTTTTGCTGTTTTATCTTTATGTCTTCAATACTGTCTTTCGTTTTTTGCTCTGCTTTTGCCTTCTTGTTAAAAAATCCTTTCAATAAAAAATTATGCTTGGCAGCTTGCATATTTTCATCCAAACCTTTGCTGCTTTTTCTAATATTCACCATGGTCCGACTAAGGTTTTCTGCAATTGCTGTATCTTGTATTAATCTCCCGATTGTACCTCTTCCCCCATTTACTTTAATCATAATTTCCGCCAGCTGTTCTGAAATAATTGCGGCATTATCGGCCGTTACTTTCAGACTTTCCATGATGGCATCTGTTTCTACCGGCTCTTTTGATACAATTTTTTGCCCGTCTTTCACTATAGGAGAATCACTGCTTCCCTGCGTAATGACTAAAATGCGGTCTCCAATAAGGCCGGAAGAACCAATGCCTGCTTCACAATCTGTTTTAATGAATTTCTGAACGCTTTTCTTTATCAGCATATCAACTTTGACAGTCGAGTCATTGATAATAACTATGTTATCAACTGTTCCGACATTGATCCCGGAGAAACGGATATTACTTCCGACCTGCAGCCCGCTTACACTATAAAAAGTTGTAGTGAGTCTAAAGACAGGATTGAATAAGTTTTTCTGTTTTCCGATAAAGAAAATAGCAATCACAAAAAGGAATAATCCTCCTGCAATAAAAAACCCCAGCCGTACTTTGAATTTTTGTGTGTGCGTTTCCATAATCCTATGGTATTATTGATGAGAATCTGAAATGTTTATTTAAAGAAAGCTTTGATAAGGGAATCTGTTGACTGCTCAAATTCCTTTAGCTTTCCCTCTTTGTAGACTATACCATCATGCAGCATGATAACCCGGTTTGCAGTAGCCCGGGCACATTCAATATCATGTGTGATAATGATGGATGATGTTTTATATCTTTTTTGAACATTATTGATGAGAGAACTTATTTCATCTGAAGTTACAGGGTCAAGACCCGTTGTAGGTTCGTCATACAACATGATCAACGGATCGACCACAATCGTTCTTGCAAGACTGATTCTTTTGCGCATTCCGCCCGACAGCTGAGATGGCATTTTGTCTATGGCATCAGCTAATCCAACGTTTTCAAGGGCTTCCATTACTTTCTCGTCTGTCTCCTTTTGTGTCAGATTTTTCCTGATCCTGTGTAAAGGAAATTCCAGGTTTTGTCTTATGGTCATGGAATCATATAGGGCACCGCTCTGGAAAAGGAAACCTATTTTCTTTCTCAGCTCACTTATCCTTTCTGTGTTTAAGGTGCTTACATCTTCTCCGAGAACATTGATTGTCCCTGCTTCCTGAACCAGCAAACGAACAATGCATTTAATCAGGACAGATTTCCCTGATCCTGATTTTCCAAGGACCACCAGATTTTCGCCATCAAAAAGCTGCAATGATACATCTCTCAGAACTTCCTGTTCACCAAATCC
>CAIWTA010000148.1 GCA_903915465.1 uncultured Bacteroidales bacterium
AATTCATATTGACAAAAAGCCAGGAAAGGAATTTGTGTTTTTATATTTTTTTACCACTCAGGCACTAACCTGGTTAATTCACAAAATGTTAGTATTTGTCCTTTTCTCTGTGATTATCAGTGTCTTCTCAGTGAACCTCAGTGTAATTTTCTTTCACAGAGAACCACAGAGGAAAATGCACAGAGAGCCACAGAGAGAATTTTCATGAATAAATCAGGCTAAGAACACTGAGAATCATTTATAAGATTCATCAAAAAGAATACCAGTCACCACATAAGCAGCCTTCGACCTCTTCGGTTCCGGCGTAGCCGGAAATCCCGTGAAACGGGATAGAGGAAGTCGCAGCTGCGTTGGGGTGACGAGGCCGCCCGGCCTGAGGGCAATAATAGAAAGAAAAATATTGAAATTTTTAAACAGTCTCAAAGTTAATCTACAAGGATCTCAGGATGAATGAAAGAATCCGGCGAATTCTCACTTACGCTGCCATAATAATCTGTGGAATCATTTTGGTATTCTTCATCTTTAGAAATCTCTTTTTTCATCTTTACATTCAGCATAAAATCGAAGCAGCCGATCAAGCCTATCACATCGACCTGAGCATTGGAAAAGCAAGTATACAAGGCATTTCATCAATTCTCCTTTCGGATATCACGCTGAAACCTGAACATGGTGATACGTTGATAAAAGTCGGAACTGTCTGTGCAACTCTCAGTCCCTGGCGGTTGCTCTTCAGTCAGATCGTTCTGCGCGATTTGAAAGTAGCGAATGCAAGGATCAGTCTTGTTAAGCAAAACGGAGCAGCAAATTATCAATTTCTGCTTGAAGGACATCGTAAGCCTATTTATGGCGACGCTGAACAGCAGGAGAATTATGCATCACGGGTAAACCGGTTATTTGAGATTGTTTTTTCTTTTTTCCCGAATTCGCTGAATATTGAGAACTTCTTAGTGTCTACTAACGCCGATGGCCATCTTGTCAGCTTCTTCATGAATAAAGTCAACATTCAGGATCATGCATTCACCTCGCTTGTCAGTGTTCTGGAAGGCACGATCCATTCTACCTGGATATTGAAAGGGAAACTGGATCCCTCTGATCATGTAGCAGGATTCACTCTCTTTTCCACTGATCAGCAGAAGATTACAATTCCGTTCCTGAATTTCCGGTGGGGCGCAGATATCCGGTTTGATACTGTTACTTTTAACATCACCGAAGAACAAAGGGATGATGATCTTACCGGAATCTATGGTTCTGCAAGCATCCGGGGACTTTATGTAAACCACGGGAAGATTGCCGCTGTTCCGGTATTATTCGATAAGTTGGGCATTGATTACCTGGTAAAGGTCGGAAAAGATAATGCCGAGCTGGACAGTTCCACGCTGATAACTTTTAACAAACTCAGCTTTCATCCCTATCTCTTTTTCAGACCGAAACCTTCAAAACAAATTACGTTTCGAATTCATAAGCCGGAATTCCCGGCACAAGATCTCTTTTCTTCACTGCCGCCAGGATTATTTTCCAACCTTTCAGGAATAAAAGTGAAGGGCAAGCTTTCCTGGTTTCTTGATTTCCATCTCGACTTTGCGATGCCCGATTCTCTTGTTTTTGAAACTGAATTAAGAAGACATCAGTTTACCGTTCTGTCATACGGGAACTCAGACCTGTTAAAAATCAATGCACCATTTTCCTATACGGCGTATGAGAAAGGGATTCCGGTGCGGACATTCATTGTTGGACCGGAAAACCCGGATTTCAGAACGATCGACAAAATTTCACCCTATCTGAAGCTGGCCGTCCTGGGGTCTGAAGATGCCGGTTTTTATCAGCACCGCGGATTCATCCCGGATGCGTTCAGGGAATCTTTTATCACCAATATTAAGGAACGCCGGTTTGCCCGCGGAGGCAGCACCATCAGTATGCAGTTAGTCAAAAACGTTTTTCTTAACCGGAACAAAACAGTGGCTCGAAAGCTGGAAGAAGCCCTTCTGGTATGGCTTATCGAAAACCAGGGACTATCCGCGAAAGACCGGATGTTTGAGGTTTATCTTAACATTATTGAGTGGGGCCCCAATGTATTTGGCGCCAATGAAGCTGCCCGGTTTTATTTTAACAAAGATGCTTCGAGGTTGTCTCTGGCCGAATCAAT
>CAIWTA010000149.1 GCA_903915465.1 uncultured Bacteroidales bacterium
ATAACAGTCGCCAGATAAGCAGCCTTCGACGTCTTCGGTTCCGGCGAAGCCGGAAATCTCACGAAGTGAGATAGATGAAGGCGCAGCTGCGTTGTGGCGACGAGGCCGCCCGGCCTGAGGGCAATAATAGATAGAAAAATATTGAAATTTTAAAAAGTCTCTAAGATTTTCTAAAAATAGAAACCTAGCCATTCATTGAGATCAGGAATTCTTCGTTGGAGTTGGTAAATTTCATTTTGTCTTTGAGGAATTCCATTGCTTCCAGGGAGTTCATATCGGCAAGGTGGTTACGGAGAACCCAGATACGTTGCAGGGCATCCTTTTCAACGAGAAGATCTTCGCGACGTGTGCTGGAAGAAACAATATCGATAGCCGGATAGATTCGTTTATTTGAAAGTTTGCGGTCGAGCTGTAACTCCATGTTGCCGGTACCTTTGAATTCTTCAAAGATTACTTCATCCATTTTTGACCCGGTTTCAATCAAAGCAGTGGCGATGATTGTAAGCGAACCGCCATTTTCGATCTGGCGTGCAGCACCGAAGAACCGTTTGGGCTTCTGAAGGGCATTTGCCTCAACGCCACCGGAAAGAACCTTTCCGGAAGCAGGAGCAACGGTATTATAAGCTCTTGCCAAACGCGTGATTGAATCAAGCAGGATGACTACATCATGGCCACATTCCACCAGTCGTTTAGCTTTTTCAAGAATTATATTGGAGATCCTTGCGTGCCGCTCAGCCGGTTCATCAAACGTAGAGGAAATCACTTCTGCCCTGACACTCCTTTGCATATCGGTTACCTCTTCAGGACGTTCATCGATCAGTAAGACAATCATATAAGCCTCAGGATGATTATAGGCGATGGCATTTGCAATTTCTTTCAGCAAAACGGTTTTTCCGGTTTTAGGCTGTGAAACAATCAACCCACGCTGACCAAAACCAATCGGAGCAAACATGTCAATGATCCGTGTGGACATGGAATTCTGCGGATGTCCGGTCAGCTTGAATTTCTTCATCGGGAAAAGAGGCGTGAGGTAATCGAATGGAATTCTGTCGCGAACTTCTTCCGGAAGACGGCCGTTTATCAACTCAACTTTAATGAGTGGAAAATATTTTTCCCCTTCTTTCGGAGGACGAATTGTGCCGCGTACAGTATCACCTGTTTTTAGACCAAACAGTTTGATTTGAGATTGCGAAACATACACGTCATCCGGGGAATTCAGGTAATTATAATCTGAAGAACGGAGAAATCCATAACCATCGGTCATGATCTCGAGAACACCTTCACTTGTGATGATCCCTTCAAATTCGAAAGAATATTCTTCCCGCTGTTTTTCAGGAAATCTTTTATGCGGTTCACGTTGTTTTTTTACGAAAGCTTCATTTTGTTCTTCAGGAGGCCCAAGATCACGATGAGGCGCCAGTGGTTCCCGTGGTGTATCTGGTATTACCACAGGCTCTTCGGGTTTCACAAATACTTCTTCCTTTGCATCAACAAAAAGTTTTTCCTCGGTTGATTCAAATTCAAAAGGTTCTGGGGGTTCGATACCAGAAAGATCGAGGACTTCATGATGCACACGTGGAGGAGGCTCCGGAAAAACAGCTTTTGATAATGGTGGAGCAGGTGGTTTTGCGGAAGAAACCAAAGTAGATTTGGGTTTTATGGGGGTCCTTTGTCGCCTGGGCCGGAATTCCTTTTTTACAAATTTCTTTTCCTGGTCTAAGATTTCCTTTGGAGGATTCAGAGCCTGATGGTCAAGAATCTTATACACAAGTTCCTGTTTAGAGAGCCTGTCGATTTTAGGAATGTTCAGTTGCTTGGCAATATCTCTGATTTCAGATAGCTCTTTGCTGTCGAGAGAAATAATATCGTACATTTTAATCGGGATTAATGAAGAATTTAATAAAATTAAGTCGGGAGGAAGTTTTTATAATAAGAAAAATCAAGGAATACAGTTTTTCGGATATACAACCTGGAAAAGCTAATAAGGTGATTAAATATTTGATGGAAAAAATTAACAGAAAGACTACAGGAAATTCAAAGTGCATGCAAAGATATAAAAGAAAATGTAAATGTCAATAATTTTTTTTTCAGAGGCATTTTAAATAGCTTTTCTTTATTAATTTCGCATCCCGGAAACCTCAAAGTCCCTGGTCCTTTTTTTTTCATAAAAAATTCAGGTATGTTGCAACGAATTCAGACATTATACTTATCAGTATCAATCATTACCTGCGTCCTGCTGCTTTTCTTTCCAATTGCCACTTACCAACATGATATGCAGGGAACTTATAAACTTTTTCTAACAGGGATGAAATATATGGAGCAGCCGACCATAATTAATTTCTGGGCAACTTCACCGATGATTTTCCTTCTTATTGGTTCGATCCTATTATCCACAGCCTCCATCTTCACATTTAAAAAAAGAAGACTTCAGTTGCTTTTTGTGAACATCAACATCCTTTTTACGATTACCCTTGTTGCACTCATTTTCCTTTTTTATTCTGATCATTTTTTCAGGGAAATTGTTAAAGTTCAACCATCTTATCAATTCGGCGGATTTATTCCCCTCATTTCATTGATATTCCTGATTATGGCCTTCCGTAGCATCCGGAAAGATGAATCGTTGGTGAGGTCAGCAGACAGGCTTAGATAGATCCGAAATCCGAGATCCGAGATCCGAGATGCGAGATGCGAGATGCGAGATGCGAGATGCGAGATCCGAGATCCGAGATCCGAGATCCGAGATGCGAGATGCGAGATGCGAGAATCC
>CAIWTA010000150.1 GCA_903915465.1 uncultured Bacteroidales bacterium
ATTGGCACACATGTGGAATACGATAAAATTGATGCGAATACGATATAAAAAACAAGAACATGAATATTACACCTATAAAATCAGAGACTGACTACCGGAAGGCATTAAAAAGACTTGAAGCTATCTTTGATGCAAAAATTGGAACACCAAAAAGTGATGAAGCCGATTTACTTGGATTAATGATTGATGAATATGAAAAAAAACATTATCCAATTGAAGCACCTGATCCAATTGAAGCCATCAAGATAAGAATGGAGGAGATGCATCTAAAGCAAATTGATTTGGTAAACGAAATTGGTGGAAAAAGCAGAGTTTCCGAGATATTAAATCGTAAGCGCAAATTAACTGTTGATATGATTCGCAAATTAAACCGGAGATTGAATCTTTCACCTGAACTTTTGATTAATGATTATAAACTGACAAGGTAATTCCCTGAACTCATAATTTGCAATCATTAAACTTTTCCTTGACCTTCTTGATTATCGTTTTTCCGCTTTGGCAGTAATACATTTCATTTTATTAGAATAAAGGGTGTAAAAAGGGCATTTATGCCGTTATGGCAGTAATATTTCATCGTTTATTTGTTTTATTAAAATAAAGTGTGTATTTTTACCGCCATAAAAGTAAATATGACACAATCTCAGGAATTAGCAAAAGTGATAAGGTTGCATAGAAAAGCAGCCAGATTAAGTCGTGTACAGTTAGCAGAACTGGCAGGAGTTGGTAAAACTGTGATTTATGATATTGAGAAGGGGAAAGAATCTGTTCAATTGGATACCTTACAAAAAATTCTAAAAGTGCTTAACATAAAAATAGTATTGACAAGTCCCTTAATGGAGAATTTACAAAACACTGAAAATGAGAAAAGCTAAAGTATATGTGAAAGGAATTGAGGCTGGAATTCTTACCGAATTAATGCAAGGCAAAGATTATGTATTTGAATATTATGAAGAGTACGATGGTCTTGTAATTTCACGAACAATGCCAATAAAGGAAAAGGTTTATAAATTCGATAGATTTCCCCCATTTTTTGATGGTTTATTGCCTGAAGGCATTCAACTGGAAGGTTTACTAAAAATAAAAAAAATTGATAAGCATGATAGTTTCTCCCAATTAATTGCTGTCGGAGAGGATATGGTTGGCGTTGTAACAGTAAAAGAAGTTACAGAATGAACCGTTGCCCGATTACATATGCACCATGCGGGGATAACCGATATAGCGAAACAGGTCTCAAACTTTTGTCGCCCGTATTAAAAACAATTAAAGACCTTGAATACACTGCCGCAGAACAAAGAATTGAAGCATTCAACCGTGCTACAAAGATGTCAATTCAGGGTGTACAGCCAAAGCTCAGCGCAAAATTGAACATCAAGGAAGGGAAATTCGATATCATCGACACAGGTGGGAGGTATATACTAAAACCGCAACATCATCTTTATCCAGAAATGCCAGAGAATGAAGACCTGACCATGAAACTTGCACATGAGATTGGCTTGAAAGTTCCGGTACATGGTCTGATATGGTCAAAGGACGGTACCCTGACATATTTCATCAAGAGGTTTGACAGGAAGGGGAAAAATGACAAGGTGCCTTTGGAAGATTTTGCCCAATTGGCAGGAATGAGTAGAGACACAAAGTATAATTACAGCATGGAGAAGGTGGTTAATTTGATAGATGATTACTGTACTTTTCCCGCAGTTGAAAAATTAACGCTGTTTAAACTTGTCCTATTTAATTTTTTGGTGGGCAACGAAGATTCGCATTTAAAGAATTTCTCCGTTATCACTGAAAACGATAAAGTAACACTTTCCCCATGTTATGACCTTGTTAATTCCACAATCGAATATAAAAAACAAGATGAAGAAATTGCTCTGCCCCTGAAGGGAAAAAAGAAGCATTTAACCCGTAAAATTCTTGTTGATTATTTTGGAGTTGAAAGATGTGAATTAACTTCCAGAAGTATTGACAAAGTCTTGGAAACAATCTTTTCAGCAGTCACTAAATGGAAGGAATTGATAGAAATTAGTTTTTTATCAAAAGAAATGAAAGATAAATATCTGACCTTGGTGGAAACGAGGATCGATATTTTAAGAAAACAGTAAGCATCCTGCATATTATAAAAATTCACCAATAATTTTTTTTTTACACTCTAGACTTAGGTTTTTGTGTTATGGAGGTTTCTCGCAGATTTAGAACTGATTTCCGCAAAGAAGTCGATTCGTCTTTGGTCCTCTCCCTTTGTTCATTTGCCCGTTAGCGTAGTCAAAGACTAAGCGGGAAGGGTGGGAACTCTTTGTGTCTTTACGCCTCACTGTGAACAACAATGCGCTATTTTACGATCAGGAAATCCCTTCTCTCATTTGTCGTGCCTGCATTAAATTGAAGGATGTACTGCCCCGTCAGCAAAGTTTCTGTATCGATCGTGAATCCATCACCCCCGGATTTAACCTGAACGGGAAAACATACAATTTCCTTTCCTGAAAGATTGAGGATCTTCACTGTTCCGTTGGCCGGATTTGACAGTGTTATCTTCACATTCAGAATATTTCCTGCAGGGTTAGGATAAACCTGCAAAGAAGAAGTTGATGCCGGGGCATTTTTTATGCCTGTAGGATAGTATGAGTAATAAACGATTACATTATATGAAGGAACATTTTCCGAGAAGAACACTACAGGGATATTGTGATTGTTTAATCCAACCTGCAGTGGCCCGTCTCCCGATACCCAATCACCCCCGTTCCAATTGTATGCATTCGCATTGATCATGTTGTTAGAATACGTGTATTCCGACTTTTTATCATTTTTCCATCCGTTAGAATCCCATACCTGACTGATGGAGGTAAGGCAATCCCTGTTCTCGTCATAAGTCTGGACACTATGTGCAATATTCCCCCAGTCAGTTCCTGTCCATGTCTGAAAGGTACGGGTCAGCCTGTTTCCGTCAGTGTCATAGGTTTGTGTAGTAAAAGAAGTATTCGTCCAGTCTGGGTCCAGCCACATCTGGTCCAGTTCTGTCAGCTGGTTTCCATTATCATCATAAGTATAGGTAATAAGATAACTATTCGACCACATGAAGCCGTCCGTGCTGTGTTGATCAAGATATGTCAATACGTTCTCATTGGAGTCATACGTGTATGTATAAAGCATAGAGCCGATCCAATTGGCCCCATCCCAATTCGCGAACAAGTATGTTACTATTTGATTGCCTCCATCATAAGTCCAAAGTTCAAAAAACAAATTGCTCCAGTTGGTTCCATCCCACTCCTGGGTTTGTGAAGACATCTTATTATTGTTTCCATTATAAATATAGGTGTACAGTATCTTATTCACCCAGGTTGAAATATCCCATTGCTGATCCTGCTCGGATATCATATTTCCGCTGCCGTCATATGCAAAAGTCGACAGGCGAAAATTTATCCAGTTACCGTTAACTTTGCTCTGGACCAGATTGGTTATCATATTACCGCTGCCATCGTATGTATTTGTAATAAAGCTGGCATCAACCCAGGTGTTGTTTTTCCAATCCTGCCAAAGAGATGTGAGTGTCGCTCCCGTTCCGTTAAATGTATTGGTAATCTTGTAAGAATTGAGCCAGCCATCAGGCGTCAGGTACTGACGTCGATAAACTACAGTATTTCCCTGACTGTCGTAAGTAGAATAATCTTTTATACTTGTTGTTTGGGTACAATAGGAAATTAAAGTGTCCGAATGAGGAGGGCGCGAAGGAGATTTCTTATTCAGGAGAGTAAAATGCCGGAAATCCAGTCCCCTTGAACCTGATGGTTTTTGAGTGGCAATCTCATTTTTTTTTACAATCGGGTTTTCCTTCAGATACTGCAGAATGCCTTGGGAAATCATTGTTTCCGAAGGAAACAACCCCAAAAAGACCAGGATTGCAGCGACCGCTAATGCATTTTTGATTTTCATGGTTGTCGGGATTAAATGTTATATCATAATTTAAATTGCTTGTATTGATCAATGTAAGGTGTGACATATTTCATCTTCATTCCTGCTTACAAAACAAGCAGCAATATATAAAAAAAACAGGAAAACAAAATAATAATAATAAAATATAGATCATATTCCAATCATTGTTGAAGTTGAATATCGATATATAATTGATATGGCATCGATGCCCCGGGGACGAATCCTATGCTTCTAAGGTCTTTACATTATGGTCATGGCCATGAAGGCCCCGAAAACTCTATTTTAGTATTGTCCTAAGAATGGGGGGACTCAGAATAAAAGTTGGGTAGTTGCAACTTTCGACAGCAAGGGGAGTTGAAAATCAGAGAGTTACAAGCACAAATCTTGTAGCTCTTTTTTTTTTGCACAAAATTTGCTACATAAGTCCCTTCCCGCCTCTTTGTGATCACTTTATCAGATAAAGACTTGTCCAATATCATCTTGAACGATTTATAATTCTGCCTTGTTTCAACACTCTTTGTCATTTTTGTCGATTGTTGTTTTTCCCATTTGGGGTTTGATCTATATATAAAAGATATTAGGTCAAAAAGGGCCATTTCTGGAATAATGTGCAAGAAAATTACTATTCTGTCAGGATTGATGTCGGGGTTTGTTAGAAATAGTAACTTTATAACCACGATTTCAAGATCATTCATGCCAGATTTCACCTTAATGGTTTGATTCTCGGAACCAACGAAAAGTAATATTTAAGCGAAAACAATTTTAGCAATGACACAAGAACAGGGAACAAAAGAAAATCCGTGGACACTAAAAACCCCACCGTTATCTTCCGACTTCACGATGCATAAGGATATCAAGGACGGTAAAGAAATATTAGTTTGCACAGTCGGCAAAACAGTTTTACACTACGATTATCGCTGTCTGGCAGACCTCCATTCAATGCTTAAAAAGCATGGTGACTGGATGGAACTTGGCAGTGCTGACGAACAGAAACCAGCAAAAGAAGGAACGGTTGAAGCATGGGGACGATCAGAAAACAACCCTGTAGGTGGTTGGTATGGGCTTAAGAAAGGGCTTCGCGGTCGGTTCGGAATGTATGTTCCGCCTTTAATGGAAAAACTCGGACTTGTTGAGCTGACACACGAGCCCAAGGGAAATAAAATGAGAGCCAAATAGATAGAATAAAAACGATATGATCACCAATAACAGACTTGATAAATCATTTGGAGCATCAGAACTTCAGCAAGGGTGTCTGTCTGGAATACTCCAGCCTATGGAAGATTTTAAATTGAAATTCGGTTCATGAAAAAACAACTTCACGAGAAAGCGATCTTTTCAGGGGTAGATTATTCTGGCAAATCATTGTCGGGCAAGGAATTCGATAGTTGTACCTTCATAAATTGCACCTTCAGCAAAAGTGATCTTTCGAATAGTGACTTCTTAGATTGCAAATTTGACAATTGCGATCTTAGCTTGGTTAGGACGAATAATACTGGCTTGAAGAACGTCAGCTTCATTGGTTGCAAGTTATTGGGTTTTGATTTTTCAAAATGTAAAGACTTCCTTCTTGAATTCTCTTTCGAAAAGTGCTCCTTGGATTACTCGATTTTCCAAAAGAAAAAAATCAAGAACACCATTTTTCAGGATTGTTCAATAAAAGAAGCTGACTTTTCAGAAGCCGATCTGACGGCATCAAGTTTTGCGAATTGCGATCTCACCAGAACCGCATTTGTACATACGAATTTGGAAAAAGTAGATTTTCTCACAGCCTATAATTATTCCATTGACCTTGAGCAGAATAGAGTAAAGAATGCAAAATTCTCATCATCTGGTCTTATTGGGTTATTGGATAAATACCAAATTATCATTGAATGACTTAGAATTCTTATTCATCCAAATTTTTTGATCATGCGCATAGATATTAATCAGAAGAAGATATCCATCGGAGATAAGTACCAAATCTTTGTTGATGGACAGCCGACCTACAAAGCATCGTCTGAACTGTTCAGGTTGCTATCGGTAATTAATTTGTTCAAGAACGATGATTCAACAACCATTCTCACAATCAATAAACAATGGTTCTTCTGGAAACCGAAGTATAATATCAGGCTTCATAATAACACATTAGAATTCTTGGCAGATTCCTTCTGGAATATGCACTATCAGTGTCATTGCAGTCCGGACATTTACCATGTCTATGGGCATCGGGGAAGAAAATACTCGGTTTATAGAAATAATACTCAGGTCGCTTGGTGGGAAAAACAAGCAGTCACTTGGTTTGAAGGGGACAATTATGCCATCACTGCGGACAAAGATTGTAACCTTGAGCTGATTATTGCCTTTTGTCTAATAATTGATAATCACAAGAGTAAAAGGCATGGGGACAATGCAGTTTCTTACAACATTGGAAACATCGGGGGTCAGGTGAAGGAGTTTGACCTATACTGGCGACCGAAATAAGCATTTAAGAAGAACTATAAGCGAG
This sequence comes from uncultured Bacteroidales bacterium, assembly GCA_903915465.1. Taxonomy (GTDB): domain Bacteria; phylum Bacteroidota; class Bacteroidia; order Bacteroidales; family FEN-979; genus FEN-979. The sequence continues at coordinate 6,413 of CAIWTA010000150.1, forward strand.
ATTACTAATTCCAAATCCGAAAAGAAAAATCATGAAACCTAAAGATAAACCGAGTCAAGGAATGTTGGATGTTTGGCATGATAATCCTTCAAACTGGAAGTGGGGCGTATTTTATTACAATAAACTGGACAAGCGGATTTTTCCCCCTAAAAGAATTAAGTGGTTGGGGTGGACGGTAAATTTTGCACATCCTTACTCATACCTGACCATATTGGGAATGATTATCATACTAATTTTAATCGGCAGATATTTACTTTAATACTCAAACGTTGCCGCATAGAAATATGGAAATTACCTTCACACCTGTAGCTATAGTAAGGAATTCCCGATTCGTCCCAAAGAACGATTTTTGGGGTGAAATCATCTCGGAAATTGAACTTTCGGATCACATTCCAACACAAGCATTTGATGGGATTTCGGAGTTTTCGCATCTCGAGATCATCTACTACTTTGATAAAGTGGAATCCAAGGACATTGTTTTCTCTGGACATCCAAGAGGTAATCCCAATTATCCAAACGTTGGTATTTTCTGTCAACGAAAAAAAGCTCGACCAAATTCTATTGGACTATGCACCGTTGAACTATTAGAACATAGTGGAAGAACGATAAAAGTCAAACACCTTGATGCAATTGAAGGTACTCCAGTGTTGGATATAAAACCAGTGTTCAAAGAGTTCCAGCCACAAGGAGAGATCAGGCAGCCAGAATGGGTCTCTGATTTAATGAAAAATTATTGGAAGTAAACACGATCGAATATGAAAACAATAGGATTAATAGGTGGTACTGGTTGGGAATCAACCGTTGAATATTATAAAATAATCAACAAAAAAATCTCTGAATCCTCTGGATATAAACATTCTGCAAAAATTGTAATGTTCTCTGTCGACTTTTTTGAAATAAGCAGCAGGATTGAGAACAAGGATTTTGATGGGATGGAGAAATTTTTGACAGAAATCGCTATAAAAGTTGAAGCCGATGGAGCTGATTGTCTTTTGATATGTGCAAATACACTTCACATGTTTGCAGAACAAATTTCAAAGGAAATCTCAATTCCATTGATACATATTGCTGATGCCACTGCCTCAAAGATCAAAGAAAAGAGTTTCCAAAAAGTCGGATTACTCGGCACCAAACCTACCATGGAAATGCCTTTTTATAAAAACCGCTTGAAAGAAAAACACGGAATTGATGTTATCGTTCCTTCCGAAGCAGAACGTGATTATATTCAGAAGACTTTCTTTGATGAATTCTTTCAGGGGAAATATACCGCTGAAGCGAAAAAGCAATTCCTTGGTATCATGGATAAACTGGCTTTACAGGGTGTTGAAGGCATCATTCTTGGGTGCACCGAAATTCCTTTACTAATCAATCAAAAAGATACAACCATAGCTTTGTTTGACACACTTGAAATTCATGCAAAAGCCGCTGTTGATTTTGCACTTTCAACAGGAAAAAGTAAATGAAAACTCATTGCACAAAACTGAGAATTATAAAAAATGAATAGAAACATTCCATTTCAAACCATAAATTGGTCAGACATTCCAAAGGTAGAACACAAAGGCGAAACAGGCATTGCATATTGGCAGACTACTCAATTTGAAGGATTACGGATTAGAATAGTCGAATATTCAAAAGGTTATTTAGCTGACCATTGGTGTCAGAAAGGTCATATTGTGCATTGTTTGGAAGGAGATTTTGTGAGCGAACTCAAAGATGGAAGCAAATTTATTTTAACAAAAGGGATGACCTATGCGGTTTCCGATGAATTAAGTTCGCATCGTTCAGTTACAGAAAACGGAGTAAAATTATTGATTATTGATGGTGATTTTTTGCAACAGAAAATTGAATAACGGAAAAAACCTTGAGCTTCTGAGGTGATTCAATGTTACAGCCGACACATTTGTTCTTTTCACGGAGATACGCCCTACATATACCGCAATTCATCCCACAAGGGCAATCAGAATTGATGGAATGGATTTAATTTCTTCTGAGGAGATCAATAAACTGACAACTTAATCCGGTTTGGGATTTGTTACCCCCCAATCGGGCAAACTGCAATACATATCCCGCAGATTCTTTTGTCAATCTTTAGAACAGTTCTTCCGAACTCACTGCATTTCTCTCGGCATTTAAAAGCATCGAAGAAGATATCCCTGTCAGTATGAATATCCCATAATTGCCCAGTGGCTGCCTGTGCCGGGCATTTCTCAACACAGATTGAGCAGTTCCCACATCTGGACTTATCAATCGGCTTCGATTCGGATTCAACTTCGTTATCGATGAGAATACTGCCGAGCCTAAGTCTTGATCCAAATTTTTTCGAGATGAATAAATCTGTCTTCCCGATCCAACCCAACCCAGCTCTTGTAGCAACCATTTTTTGAGATAGCTCGTACCTTAATGTAGGAAGATACTCATCAAATTCGGTTGAACTAAACGGAATAGTTGGCAATATTGCCAAAGCCCCAATCCCTGCTTGATTAAGATCAGAGGCAATCTGTTCCGAAATAGCCTGTAATTGCTTGTTAATTTCATCATAATGATGGAAATACTCAATAGTTGGTGCTTCTTTGATTCCATCTATAATCGAATCATCCAGTTTCCTTCCAATAGAAATGCCATAAGAATAGCCATCAAACTTTTTATGAAGAAGCCCAGTTAGATTGGCAAACCCATAAATGTAGTTCTCCGAAGGGATTAAATGTGTTTTGAGTATTTCGTGGATTGTTGAATTGATCATCGGGAGTTCAGATCATTTGACTTTCACCTTAGTTTTTATGGTTCATCACAATAATCAGTACCTGTATAAAGTGAAAACATTAACCACAATAGGCACACTAGGTCACAGTCATCACACCTTCCAACTGGGTATTATCCCTTTCAATAGCAGCAAATGCCTTATCCAGAGCTTCACCAATATTCTCGGTTTTTGCAGTAAGAGCTGTCCAACGAGCTTCTACAGGGATTCTGAAATATGGTTCTTCTTCAGCATCCTTCTTGCTGAGATTCTCCTTCTTCATAATGTTTTCGACTTCTTCGTCATAGACATCGTTAGCTCTTTTTAGAAAAAGGAACCCGAAGATGTAATTCTTAAAGGCGGAGGCGTCGATAGACCCCCGCAGGATGTTGGCTGAGTCCCATAGCCATGTTTCGAGGGTTGAGAGGGAGAGGATGGTCATAGAGAGTTGGTAGTCATTTGGTTTAACATATTAGTTTTTAGCTGGTACATTCTATTTGACTTACTTTACTCATGGTCTTTATGTGTTAATTTTTGTTGTGCAATTTCTACAGCCTTATGCAGCTTTTCTTGCAGCAATTTTTGGGGTGGTAAAGCGGTAAGGTAATCAGCCACCCTAATGTTGCTTTTATCCAATTGCAGCAATTCTATGTGTTCTTCGTTTTTACCAGCGCAGAGGATTAAGCCTATGGGCGAATTTTCGCCTTCGACTTGTTCGTGCTTTTCGAGATAACGTAAATACAATTCCATTTGACCTTTGAACCCAGCTTCAAATTCTCCGATTTTCAGATCAATAGCCACCAAACATTTTAACCTTCTGTGATAAAAAAGCAAGTCAATGTAATAATCACGATCATCAATGGTAATACGTTTTTGCCGAGCCATAAAAGCAAAATCGCTGCCCAACTCAATAATAAAATGTTGCAACTCTACGATGATGGATGTTTCCAAATCCTTTTCAGAATAGGTGTCGGACAAACCTAAAAAATCTAAAAAATAAGGGTCTCTGAAAACCAAGTCGGGACTTAATTTTTGTTCATTTTTAAGCAACTCCAGATCGTTAATGATGGTTTGCTCAGGTTTTTTGCTGATGGCGGTTCGTTCATAAAGCATTGATTGCGTTCTGTCTCTGAATGTTCGGAAGCTCCAATGTTCATGTTTACACATCTGAATGTAGAACTCACGCTTCAAAGGGTCGTCCATAAACATTATCAGGCGAAGATGCGACCAATTCAATTCTCTACACAGTGTGTATACAATTTTCTCCTCAGGAAAAACCTGTGCAAACTGCATACATTGCCTCAATTGTTTTTCACCCCAACCCTTGCTATATTCGTCTGATAATTGTCGTGCCAATGATACGACAATCTGTTTTCCATATTCTGCCCTGTTATTTCCTAAGACTTCTTCGTTGATACGTTTGCCAACTTTCCAATATAGCAATGTAATTTCAGCATTTACCGTCACTGCCACATTTTGCTTACTCTGCTCAATGAGTTGTTTTACATCTGTAGCAATGGGCTGTATATTGGTTAACTCTGTATTCATATCAATCTTATTTTTCCTGTTAAATTGTTCTGCATCATCCAAATTTACAGTGGTGCAGTTTGTTCGAAGACAAGGTCTCTGGAACAGAAATTAATCTCAAGATCATAGGGGTGATACCGTAAATAGTGGTTTTCAGCTGGCACATAGTAAAAAACATTCAATACCAAAATTAGGGAAAGGATATAGTATCCAGATAAATATGTTAAAGGATTATCTTATTTAGAAGCATTCCAGGTAAGAAGTCATGAATTCGGTTCAAGTGAGGGGTAGTGCCAGAAACAGGGAGATCGTGTCTTAAAACGAAAGAAAATGGGTTTATTTTGGATTTTTGGAGTGGAAACAATCCTCATTTCACCTTATTCACTTTTTCCTGATAGACTACCTTCTCCAAATCTTCTTCCACTCCCGCGATGGTCAATAATCCCTGTTTCTTTTCAGGATAAAACGAAGACGGCAGAATCTGAATGTTCATGCTGAGTAATACATGATCCATTATGATCAGGAGCAAGGTGCTGACGAATGGTAATGGAATTAGCATTATGGGAACTACCACACCAGTACCCTTCAAAAGCCCAATGATTTGCCGTTTGAACTGTTTTTTCTCAGCTTTGGTGATCTTCTCTCTTTTTATGTACTTGGTCAGAATCACAAAAGATTCTTTGGTTTCAATAGCTTCCCCCTTAAACCCTGTAGAATATCTCGAAGCCTCACCCATGAAACCTCTGGCATATCTGGCAATCTGATCTTTGACCTTCGGGTGGGTGAATAGACGAATGAAATATGTGATTACCCGTCTTCGTAAGGATTTCATCGTGTCTTATAATAACTTTATTGACATTAAACCAGCTTATTGGGTTTTGTATTGATGCCTACTGTCACGGTATCTTGAATCATCCTTAAGTGAATTTGTTCTCCGATCCCATAAATAGGCGATGAAAACAAATAACAAATTAGCTATAAGTACGATAGAAGTTCTCAGGGCAAAGTGTTCTCTGAATATCGGTGGTTCTTCGGCAAAGACCATCCCTGTAAAGGCACCAACCATTAAAACCAAAAGAAGGTAAGAGTAAATATTCTTTTTCAGCACCAGCCATCCTGTTAAAACCAAGGCTATTTCAATAATGTATGTCAGAATTGGTTGATACCACAGACCCAATCCGACCTTGGTGCTGCCGAAGAAAATGCTAAGATCGGGTGTGTGAACAATCAAATCGATGACCCAATGTGAGAGAACACATAATCCTAAAATCCCTGCCCATGTTTTCTTGTCCATTGCCCAGAAGATGATAAACACTATACATGAGACAAGCAATGCACCACTCAAGCTATGTGAATAGGGCAAATCCAGAAAGTTTCTGAAGAATGGATTATCGCTGGTTGTGTA
>CAIWTA010000151.1 GCA_903915465.1 uncultured Bacteroidales bacterium
AAAAATAGGAGGTAAGGGCATCATTCAATGTTTTCAGGGTGTCGGCTGAAAAAAATGTTCCCCAGCGATAAATTTTCCCTGTAATATGTAAAGTATTCAGAGGAACATTAGGGATTTCATTTCGTTGATCTCCATAATTTAAACGAATGCTTGTTTCCCTTTTCCCTTCAACCCAACTTGCTTTGTAGGCTTCAATCAACCAATCAAAAGCAGTTTTAAGGTTATAAAAAAACATTTTTGGAGTTAAAATATTTTCGTATTCTTTCTGTTTTGAAGCAAGATAATCAGGGATTATCAATGATTCATTTTCGAGCGCAGTAAAAAGGATATCGAAATAATCCTGGTCTGTTAATTGTCTTTTCATATCTGGGAGGGTTAGTATTTATTAATTTATCAGTTCATTATTTTTCATATAACAGGAGTCTCTGAAACAATTTCTGGTTTTTGTTCTGCAGGTTTGATCCTGGAATTCGTTGATAAAAGCTATTGATCTGCCTGAGCTGGTAAAAAGCGAAGAAAATTCATTGGCACAGGATCCAGTAGCATGCCATCTGGTGTTGCATAATAAATAGCTGAAAACCCAGTAGCCCCGATGCTTCTTTTCTTTATTCCCATCGGCATCAGGGTAATTTACAATCAGTGCGAGTTCATTGTGAAACATTTCCGGAGAGATAATCGTCTGCGACATCCTCTTGAATTTTCTTTTTTTATATAGTCGCTGGTTAGTCATTACTTTAAGTTAATCAAGGTTAATTCAGCATTTATTATGTTTTATCAGATATGTTGTTTCAGTGACTCAAAATACCCCCTCCTTGCATTGAATCCACACAGACTGACGTTGTCCATTTCTATTTTATTAATTTCATTAAATGCCACATCGCATTCCTCGAACAGATTCTTCCCAAGTTTAAGTCCCTGGATAGGTGCCATCAAAAGCTCTGTCACCGGGTGCTCGATCATTTCAAACAGTGTATTCGTTGACAGATGTATTACATTCGTTGAAGACCTTAAATAGACTTCATGATTTACACCCACTTCCGACTTGATCTGGTCCAGTTCTTTCTCACATTTTACAACCAGGTCATAGATAGATTCAGGATAATTGACAATCTTTCTTTCTGCAATATCATTCCTGAAGCTATTCAGGAATTTTTCAATTTGTTCATCGCTTTTCGTTGCCTTCCCTTGAGCTTCATAAAAACATATCTTATTTTGATTCTGTTCTTCGTTGGTAGATTTGATGCATGATGTTAAAAATTCCTGGTACCTCGATAGGTAGTAATAATACAAATGGATGACCAAAACTTTCATTTGTCTTGTATCATCTGACTTCTTCAATTTCAGTGATCCAAGTTTTTTGATTTTTTCCTCAATTGGGCTGCATTTTTCAGTGTTCAATAAATTTATGCTTTTGCTTTCCTCAACTATCTCCTTCTTTACAGATAAGGCAAATTCCTTTTCATATTTCGTTAACTCTTTTGTCACCGATTCATAAGATTCTTTTGAGAGCAATGTTTTCAGGTACTTTGATTTATCATCGGTAGCGATATCATGGCTTATTTGCCTGAATTTAACTTCAAGGAACATGATTGCCTTGACTCTGGCAATGGTCGGGATTTCCCTGATATTTTGTGCCGTACAATAGGCATCAATCCGATGTTTCAGAACTCCACTTTCCTGGTTAATTAATCCTGAAATGGATTGAAGTTCTTCGTGATTCTGGCTATCTATTGCAATTATCCCTGCACTAAAGAGATCCCAAAAACCAGTTGGTTTTACTTTGTTGCTTTTCCGGGTATTGGGTGAATAGAGAATATGGTTCATCGTCTGTTTGAATTTATGTTCGATAACCTTGGCCATGTTTAGCCACCTAAACGCGAGATTGTACGATATTTCCGGTGTTATTTTCATGTGATTAACATTTTAAGTTCATTGATCACACACTTGTTAGCTTTTGGCGTGGAATACCCATGAAATTATCTTCACAATAAATGAACGTTGTCTGTAGGGATATTTCACTGTAGTTTTTTTTGGCTTATCTAAACAGATAATGTTATTTTTCTGATGTATTACCTTCCATTCGGGGTCAATATCTTTTTTATCTAATGCAGTGTTCATATTTTGGTACCGGTATAGGGGACAGCAATCGATAATACACGGCAGAAATATATAACCAAATGATATGCCACAATTCCGTACGCTTTTTAATATTTTTATATAAGCCAGATAATGTGATGCTTATAAGGTTAATATTTTCAAATGAGAAAATGATTCGATCAGAAGAAGGCGATTCTGTGTAGTTATGAAGTGTAAAAATCGAACAACTGTTCGGTTTTGCATAATGATAGCAGGCCACTAATTGTTACTCATGTCATAATTCGGGATTTTTCGAAAGTTTTATCCAGTGGTGGCTTAATTCTGTCTCACCGTTCAATATTCCCCGCTGGTTCTTTTCTTTAGGGCACGCAAAAAATAATTTACTCAAACTTCATGACCTGTTTTTCAATACATTTGTACTTTAATTCCTTAATCACATAATTATAAAATCATTGAGATATGAAAACTAAATGCCACTTTTTATTCATTTTCACCTTTCTTATTTTCCTTTCAGCATCCGGACAAAAGAATATTTCTTCCGTTGCCTGCTTCAGTTCTTCTGTTTCCAAGAATTTTACTAAGGCATGTCAGGAAAATCCACACTCAATAGCAATATCTGACCCCGGGAAGAATATTCTTCAACCAGAACTTGACCGGCACCTCGATTCGATTTATGAGTATGACTGGGACACCACTGACTGGGCGCTGAGAACGAAAAACCATAAGTTCCGTAATTCCAACGGCTGGCTGACCGAAGACCTTTATGTTGTAAAAAATCAAAGTACAGGGAATTGGAGTAACTATGTCCATTTCCTGTATACTTACCCCGGATCAGATCAGGATTATACCTCCTTACTTGGTGAAGTCTGGACCAATGCTTCCAACTGGCTGACCTATGAATATACCCACTATATCAAGAAAAATTTAGCTGATTCGACATATACCAAAGATTGGAATTCTCTGAAACAAAAATTTATTTCCGGATCCCAGATCATCACAACATATGACTCATTGGATTCGATGACTCAAAAACTAACACAAAAACTTGATACAGCTTCCAGTAGCTGGAAGAACGATTACCTGAAAACTTTCACGTATACTTCTCAGCACCTGATTTCGGAAGAAGTATTTCAGAACTGGAATGCGACTTCTTCAGAATGGATCTACATCAATCGGAAAGTTGAAAATTATGATACCAATAATTTTTTAATTGAACACATGGAGTATGTGTGGGATGATACAGCAAGTGCATGGAAAAACAGCTCCCGGATTTCCTTTATTAATGATCCTGCAGGAAATCATTTGACCAGTCTTACTGAAACATGGAACAATACTTCGCTTGTGTGGGAACCATTCGGGCAGTCAACATTTTATTACAGCCTCCTGGAATGGAAACTTTCAGAGCGGCAACAGGTATATAACAAGGTAACTATGCAATTTGAGGATTCTTATTACATCTATTATACCTATTTCACAGACGGAACTCTTCAGTCAGCGACCGGGAATTTCTGGAAGCCTATCACCAATGAATGGGTTACTGATCAATATCTCCTGATTGACAGCACTCAAAATATCAGTGAATCATATGTAAAATTTCATGACAATACTACATATGAACTCACCGGTGGCGTAAGAGTAGCGTACACTTATTCTGCAAAGCAGCAATTGGTAAACATATTGAACCAGGAATTGTCGAAGACTGTAGATGATTGGATTAACAGTGAGCAGACGGACTATTCCTACAATGTTAACAAGTTGCTGGACAAAACAATTGATCAAAATTGGGATACTATAACTTCTTCATGGCTGAACTCCAAACGTTCACTTTACTTTTACTCGGAGCCTTTCGGAATAAATGAGACCAGAAATGACAAAAACCTTTGCAATTTTGCAAACCCGATGAGGGCTGGCTCGATGATAAATTGTCCTGATTTCAACTCCGGAGAAGTCTATTATCTTAAGATATATACACTTTCCGGGGCATGGGTTTATACAACCAGGTTTGTTGGGGGAAATACTGTTTCTGTGTCAGCTTCTGTACCAGATGGTTTGTACGTGATGCAATTTACAGCAGAGAATGGCAGGGTTCTTAGTAACAACAAAGTCGTTCTCCTGAAATAAACCAGGAATACGGAAATTACTTAGGTATTCCAGGGAAATTTTCCACCAGTTTAATAGTTAGGTCGGGGAAATTTTCCACAATCTGGATTTTCAGGTCAGGGAAATTTTCAACGATCTGCCACTTCCCACATTCATTGGGGAAATTTTGGACCAGTTTGACTTTCAGATCCGGGAAGTTTTCCACAAATTTGATTTTCAGATCCGGGAAATTATCGACAAACTTGATCTTCCCATATAGCTTCATGCCTTTACAGGTACAATTCTCTTCAACTTTTTTATTATCAGGAAAAGATCCTGCAGCGGATTCCATGAAAGCAAGGGCAAGGATTAAATATTGCAGATTGAATATCATGTAAATGGTGTTTGGTCAGTTGAGTAAGCCGATAATTTCATCACAGGTTCCAATCCTGTATCCTTCCGACAAATATATGATATCTCCTTTTGCATTGACGTAAGTAACAATGGGGAGATTGTCTCCGATTTTCCTGTCTGCTACATGAGCCAGTGTTTCAATGGATCCGGAAGTAACAATCATACACTTAACAAAACCTGGAATCTCCTTCATGTTTTTTGAAAGGAAAGTATTCTTTTCATTGTCGTTCTTAAAAAGCAAAAGAATGGGTACCTTCAATTTCTCAAATTGAGTTTTTTTAAGCAACAGATCCGTGATAAAATGCCGGGATGGTTCTTTCTCCGGTTCCATCCAGGCAACAATCAATCCTTTATCTATTCTTATTTCCGGGTAAGGACAGATGGATTTTATAAAATTTTTCAAATCTTTTACATTTCCAAGGACATGTGTGGCCAGCCTGGTTTTCCGGAATTGAATTGTGAAGTCTTTTGATTCTCCTGGTTCCAAAGCGAAGAATGAAAGGTTAGAGAGAACAGTTCCATCTCCAAGGCGTGTTCCAGTGACGACCAGATATGATCCCGGGGGCAGCTCTAAGGTATAAGGAAATTTCCACAAAGGAAATTCATTTTCATAATCCAAGGAACGGTAAAATCCATTTTCAAGTTTTTCGATAGTAAAGTTGGTAAAATACTCAGGTTTCCGGTTATTGCATGGTGCATTATTCAGTATCAGTTTACACTTTGCAGGATTCTTTTGCAGCGGGTTCTCGAAATAGACATCCTTCCAATTATCATTGAATTGGTACTGGGGAATACGCGTTGCTGGTTCAAGTCTGGCTGGAATCCCAAAACTTCTGCAAAGTGCAACAAAGAGAATATTCCGGGAAATTTTGTCAGCTACTTTCAACTCATAAACCCCGATTGGTGAAAGTGGTGAACGGCTGTAGTTGGCATTATTGTCGATAAGGATATAGGATTTGATCCAGTTGATGATTTTTGTTGGATCTTTTCTTGCCTCATCCACAAAGGATTTATCAAACCTTTGTTGAAAATAGGATTTGAAGGGTCGCAAGTTTTCAACATCAATCCTGGGAGAAAGAATACAGGAATAGATGACGGATTTGTCATTGGTCAAAGGAGTATATGTAAAAGAATTTGTTATCTGATCCATCAGAACTTCTGAACTGACATCCCTGAGATCCTTTTCAGATATGCTTTTCAGCAGGGGAAACACAAGGTTTTTCTTTTCTTCTGGCACAGATGAAACGAAATCAATAAGATCCCGCCAGTTGCCGCGGCTTCTTTTCAAAAAATCCCACAAAGTATCCGGGTTAATTTTCAGGTTCTTTGAAAGCCGCCATGTTTTGGATGAATCAATAAATGTTTGTTCATAGTTAGACCGGATATGGTCTTCATTGGCAAACTGTTCCGCATTCTTGTTTTTCAATGGATCATTGATTGAGCTTTCAACAATTTTTTCAGGAGGAGGAATCAGATCCAGGTTTTCAGTTGCAGTGTGTCCGGTAGTAAAAGTCAGTGAAAGAAAAAGAGTATCGGTATTTTTCACTGTGACCTTCTGGTATCCAAAATGGTCTCCTTTCGCTGCCCATACTAATAAATCGCCCAAACCAGTGAGAAAAGAACAGATGCCGTTTTCATCCGTGCTGCATTTTGTGAGCGGGTAAAATTCCGCATAATTATACAACTGAAATTCTACTGTTGCGCTATCAACAGGGTGTTTGTTCAAGTCTGTTACTTTTACAAAAAACCTTTTTGTATCTGTATAGTTGGAAAGAATGTTGATCCTGGTATACCGTGAATCCTGAAGCAGAATATCCTCCGGGCCATGATAGTCTCCAAAAACATTGGTGCTGACAAGCATTGCACGTTTGGCAGGAGCGGAAAACCATGCTCTGTCAAGTACCGGTTCAGGTTCACAGGCCCCAATATAATGCCACTTGCCTGCGACCCACACTTCCACCCAGGCATGGTTATCATCGCAATGAGCCCAGCGTGGAGTATAGCATTGACGCGCAGGTATTCCAACTGCCCTAAGCGCTGCGACTGCAAAAGTTGATTCTTCACCACACCTTCCATACGCGGTTTTTACGGTTGCCATAGGCGCTGATGTTCGGGCGTCGCTTGCCCGGTAGGTAACCTTTTCATGGCACCAGTGATTGACTTCAAGGACTGCATCCTGCATGGAAAGTTTGCGGATACGATCTTTCAGTTCTGAAAAAAATACCCAACGGGAAGAATCCAGATTTTCGTTGTTCACACGAACTGGCAATACAAAATGGCGGAAAATATCATCCGGAATCTTAGCGCCCCAAGAAAATGTATCACGCGCAGCTAAGGAAGCACGGACATTCTTCAGAAAAAAATCACCGTCATAATCTGCGAGATCACTGAGAGACATAAACGCAAAAAGAAACTGGAGTGCTTCCTTTTCTGTCCTGTTGAGATTGTTGTCAAATACCTTGAAAAGTTGAGTTGAACGGTTTTTTGCAAGATTTTTCTGCAAATTGAATTGTTTTTCAACCTTTTCACGCAAGGCGGAATCAGCAATGAAATGTTTCCCTTTTTGGCAGGAAGCCAGTGAAAGAAGCAAGAGAGCGATAAAGATTCCGGAAAATAGATTTCTCATTTTTTGTTTATCATCAGAAAAAGGGAATTCAGCTACTTTTGGGTATAGGTGTATTTGGCAACCAGCTAAAATAGGTTAATTTTTTTTAAGATTCATGAAGGCAGTATATATGATAAGGAATGTACAGACCAAGGGCACCGTGAAACCGGCAAGTACAGAAATATGATCAGCGATGAGTCCCATGAATGGTGGAATCAGTGCTCCGCCAACGATGGCAGTAACCATCAGGCCTGAGACCTCGTTCGTTCGTTCCGGGAATTTATCGACAGTAATGGAAAAGATCAAAGGAAATATGTTTGCAAATCCCAGTCCTACAAAGATGATCCCGGAGAAAGCAAGTTCTTTGCTCCCCGGAAACATCATCAGAATCCCAAGTACTGCAAGCAGCACTGTAATTACAAGGAATTTCTTTGGCGGCAGTACCCTCAAAATCAGGGCACCTGCAAATCTTCCGACAAGGATCGGAAGGAAAAATAATGACCAGGCAACCAGTAATCCGAAATTCTCAAGGCCATATTTTTCTTTTAATAAAATTGGAACGCCGGAACTCATGGATACTTCAGCACCGACATAAAGAAATATGGAGATTACCATGATGGAAATGTAACTGTTACCAAGCAATTTCAGGCAAGCTTTCAGCGTTGCAGGCCTGGAATTCAAATCTCTTTTCTCATGGATTGGCGTAATCAACACCCAGACAAGAGTTACGAGAATTAACCCTGCATAAATCGGGAAAAGAATGGTCCAGTCAAATCCCAAAGGCTCCGCAACCAAAGGTGGTAAGAGGAAACCCATCGATGATCCAATGGCCTTAATGGATTGCCCCAGGCTCAGGTTTGAGGAATATTTCCCTTCCGGTGAAACATCTCGCATTACAGGGTTTCCGGAGACTTGTAAAATGGTAGCACCAGCGCCCAAAAGTAAAATTGCAAAAAGGATAATAAAGAATTTACCATTCGAGGAGGGATCAAATTTTACCACAGGGCCATACATCCCGCCAATGATGGGTATGATCAAACCGATAAATGCGAGAATCAAGCCCATGACCAGCAAATACTTCTTCCCTTTCCGATCTTGGAATAACCCAAACGGAATCGAGAGCAAACCAAACATGATTAATCCCACCAAAGGGAGAAACTGTGCCATAAAATTGGATAGACTAAATGATTCCTTTGCCAGGCTGACCATGGGGCCTACCACGTCGCCAAAACCCATACATAAAAAAGCGAGAAAGACAGGAGCGGAAGTAAAAATGAAAGTTTTTTGTGCGGATGGCTGTTCCATAATATTGTTTTTAACAAAATTACTTTTTTTGTGAAATATTTTGCCAGTTAATTATTTCATCATTTTCGCTCCATTTCGACTATCTTTACTAAATAATGATGAACCGTACAGATGGTATTGAAAGTTTTTCTGACATAACTTTATTGGGCAAATCAGAGATACTGAACAGATGATTTTAGCGTTTATGATTAGCAGGATTTTCTTGGTCCATCATTATTGTCCGGACAGTTCGACTTTGATAAAGCTTAAGAAATCTTGTACAAAGCAAGCTGATGAATGCAGATCAATCATATTTCCGAAAATTGAGGATCATTACTATCCTGATGATCATCTGCCTGGTGGTTACAACTTTGGTGGTGATCATCGTTTATCCTGAAAATACAGGGAAAAATGGCGTTGTTAGCTGGATCATCACAATTATTCTTCTCCTTTTTTATCTCTTTTTTTGTTTTTATCTGCCTTTTTTTGGTTCAAAAGAGCCCTTTTCGGGTGCTATCCGGCATGGAACTTCACTGGGTTTAGTTGCCGGAATCGCTTGGATTTTTCACATGACGATTCTGCATTTTGTGCATTTGCCCGGGGTGTGGGGCACACTTGTGACATGGGTATTTATGATCCTTGTCCTTTTCATTTTCGGATACGCCGCTTATCGGTTCATGGCCCGGTCAAATCATTTATTCGCATCTCTTCTTTCATCTGTCTGGACTTCCATGTTCAGTATCCTGGTTCTCTTTATCTACTCATGGATAGTAACTTTGCTTTTCATGCCATGGATTGAAAAAATCTTAATTGGCGATCCTGATTACCTGATCAGTGGAATGATCAATATCAGCGATTATACCATTCATCACAACATCGAGTCTGCAGGAATTCATCTTTTGGAAGCCCCGGTTCTGGCCTTGATCGTGGGATTAATCGGGATTTTTATTTACCGGGTAAAAAAGAACGTGATCCACAAATAAATTTAGGATTTAACCTTTACTCCGTTGCTCACAATGCATAGTTTATCAAAATTACTATTTAGCCCACCACCAACCGATCCAAAATGAGATCAGCATAGCAACAATAAAAGCGCCGACAATTTTGAAAACGGTTGCAATTGTCATTACGATATATACATTGTTTATCAGCCAAATAAAGCCGAACGCGAACAGCACAAAAAGTATTATTAAAGTAATTATTACTTTAGTTTTTGTTTTCATCGGGTTACAATTTTTTTAGATTTTCCATAATATCTTCAATCGTATTGACATACTCTAAAAATTTAGGATGTCTTTTAAGATACATATCACGTATATCTGGAAGATCAATATCAATGATGTTTTTAACATTTACAGGACTATCTCCAAGAATGATAATGTTGGTTGATAAAAAAACAGCTTCACGAATATCATGTGTGACAAGAATTATGGTCGGATCAAAGGCATTATTATCTTCAAATATCTTTCTCATAAATACTTGCATTTGCCTTCTGGTAAGTATATCCAGGGCTCCAAAAGGTTCATCCATGAGAAGGACATTTGGATTGGCAACAAGATTCCTTGCGATTGCCACTCGTTGTAACTGACCACCAGATAATAGAGGATATTGGGCCCATTTATTTTCATGACCATTTAATCCGACAATTTTTAGCATGCTTAAAGCTCTTTTTCTTGACTCTTCTTCAGGAATACCCATCATATTCAGAGGTAACATGACATTCTGCAAAACAGTTTTCCATGGGAAAGATGAATATTGCTGAAACACCATTGGGATATGATCTTTTTCAGTCAATTCTTTACCATGAAATAATATTTTACCATGGGTTGGCTTTTGTAAGCCTGAGATATAACGGAGAATTGTAGATTTCCCACAACCAGATGGTCCCATTATGGTTATGAATTGGCCTTTGTTGACAATATCTTTGATTTCTATATTGAGTTTGTCAAATACTTTAACCTTACCATCTTCATATTCCTGAGTGATATCGACCAAATCGATTATATTCTGGTCTAAATATTTACCATCCGATGTTTTTCTGGAGGGTTTTATGGCAGTTTCAGGAATTTTCGGGCTCCTTGGTTGACTTGAAGAAAATATATTCTCCATGGTTATGCAAATTTGAATTTAAACAATCCTTTATCAAATCTTTTCAAGAGTTTATCCTGGAAGGTGCCAAGTAATATGATTAGAAGTAATATCGAGTAAATGATATCGCTTCGGCCACGTGAAGCACAAACGGCAATTCCACCAAGACCACCACGATTATTAACAACCTCTATAACGGTAATATACGTCCACCCGATTGCAACTAAAACGATAATATCAACAAAGACCCTGGAAAGAACCGATGGAATGTACATATGTTTGAGTTTCTGAAAGGGTGTGGCACCGAGAGTATTTAGAGTCTGTTTATAAACTGGATCGGTTTCCAAAACTCGTTGTACTACTATTGGTAACAGGTATACTAAAATTCCCACAGCCAAAAAATTAACTTTGACACTGAGCCCAATTCCAAAGAGTGCAATAAAAACACCTATTGCTGCGGGAATAGGTAAAAACCGTATGGCGTTCAATTGGTTACTGAGTAAGTAACGGGGAAGGGGATACAGTGCAATGATAAATCCGAGCGGCAGAGCAATTGCAACCGCTTCCAGATATCCAAGAAAATTGATTAACGTTGAAAAACCAATATGGTAGAGAAGATGGTTTTTCGTAAAAATTGCTGAGAGCAAATCGGCAAATCCAGCCCATTTATAATTCTCTCCTACCAAAAGTTCCCAGTATGAACCTAAAACCTTTTGTGGAGGAGGGAGGATTCTATCCGAAATCAGACCTGTTATAGAAATAAGCCACCACGTTACAAAAAGCCCAACCCACCCCAGAACTTTTAAAGTACGTTTCGCTTGATCATCAACATCCCCCTCAAATTTGAGACAATTTTTGTAGTCTAAATGAACCCATGATTTCTTCATTTTTCTGTCAGGAATTTTGAGTAAGAAAAACGCCCGCAGAGGGGCGTTTTCTACTCAGCGTGAATTTACTCATTGATAAAGCTAATTTCTGTCCTGCGATTAGATGCGCGTTCCTGTTCACTGACTTCCTTTGGATAGATTGGATTCTTTGAACCCCAGCCAATGGGTTTTGTGAAACGATTCGGATCAAACTTATAGGTTTCAATCAAATAATCGGTAACAGCCTTAGCCCTCATGAAAGACAACTTCACATTCTGTTTAGGATTACCTGACTTATCAGTATTACCTTCAACCCTGATCCGATATCCACTGAACGCTTTTACATAAGGTTGTACTTCTCTGTCAAGGATAGTCTTTGCGTCATCGTCCAATGCATAGGAATTAATGTCAAAATTAACGGTAACCTTAACAGCGGTTGCCGGAACGGAAGTTTCCATGGTTTTTTCCATTGCGGGAGTGATTGGTGTGAACTTAACCACATCTGGCTCGGCTGACTGATCACCCTTAAGATCAGTAATTTCTTCAATAATACTCTCATCAGCAACCTGTTTCCATGGAAGTGGATTGTTCGTCAGATATCCACCCTTTTCGTCTTTAATAGTTGAATATATATTAGCCATTCTTGTATAAAGATCTTCTCCGGTAACACCTTTAAAAGTTACGTTGAGCCCGAAGAAGTTCTTGTTATCATCATAAGTTGAAAGGCGGACTTTGTTCAAACCATCAAGTACAACGGCTTCATTGGTCCCGGTGAAACTCTTGACAAAACAAGTTGCAGCTTCTTTTTTCTTCTGATCGCTGGTATTACATTCTGCATTGGCCACCAGCCACGATTTACAAAGTTTTTTAAAAAACTCACGCATTCCTTTATCCTTCAAATCCTCCTTACGTACAATCAAGCCATCCATAACGATATTTTTGGCTTTGGCAGTACTGAATAATTCGTGAGAACCCTGGACACCTGCATAGCAGTCACCGTCATCTGGAGACCAAACAACAGCGATTGGCACATCATGGCTTTTAAACATTTCTGCGGCTTTCATACCACTTGCTACAGGAACTGAGATAACATCATTCATTGTAAGACCAGCGGAGCCAAGCCAGTTTAAAAGGAGCGTATGAGATGCAGATGCTGGTGTGTATGCTACTTTCTTACCCTTTGCATCCAACACATTTTTTATGGTCCGATCCCCAACGATAACATCGGCGCCATTAGAACGGTCAATCATTAAGATTTGGGCGATACCGATTTTAACAAGGTCACTGCCCTGACTCACTTCTGTTGACATGATATCAGTAGTTGTCCAGATAGCGTCAACCTCTTTGGACGCGAGCGCTGCAATTGCTGTTCCGCGGTCTTCTATTTGAACAAATTCAACTTTAAGGTCAAATTCCTTGGCATTCCTGCTCTCTTTGTTGTATAAGAGACCTTCGTTCTGTTTGATTTCAGGGGCAAATCCGCTCCATGAATTCAATCCGACTTTTTTTGTTTTACCAATTCCGCTGTAAAACTTGGGAGCCAGGAAGTAAGCTCCAACACAAACAAGGAGGATGATGAGCACCCACACGGGCCATTTGATGGTGATTCCATTGATTGTCATAATTTCCAATTTTTAATGTTAAATATATTTGATTGATTTTGCTTTTTTATGATTGTCAGGGTAAATCATCAAACCCTTTGAAATTTTTTGGATTATCAAGAGATTCCTGAAGCCGACTTGAACTTTCGGCAATAGAACCCCTTTTTGGAGAATCTTTCCGCAAGGCATTGAAGTCAGTTAGTTCATTGAATTTAACCTCATCGTACATTTCGAGAAATTTCTGACCTTCGTCTGTCTCAATCGCAGATTGAATTTCTTTATTCATAACCCAATCTTTAGCTTGTTCGGTAAACCGTTTACATTTCCCAACATAATCGGCGACTTTTTTCCCATAGGCAGAAACCGCTTCTTCATATTGAGCACGTTCATTGCTATTACCATCGATGATACTCTTGGCGGTATCGAATGCACCGGAAATACTTTTTAAAATAGAGAGATCATCTTTTTTACAGTCGATGTCATCTTTCAGAAGTGCAAGATCACGTTTCCATCCTTTATAAATTTTCTGGCAATATTCTTTAGCTGCCTGAATGGTTTCGAGTTTCGGCTTTAGGATGTCAATAGTATCTTTTCTGCGCTGAGCCATAATTGAATTTGACAATGCAGTATCCTTGAAATCATCTTTTATTTTTTCATCAGCATCGACAGCCAATGCCTGTGCCTTTTTACCTTCTTTAAAGTATTGATTAGCTTCCTTTCGCTTTTGCTCCATTTTATTTTGTACTTCTTTCTCTTTGCTTTCAAGCAATACGATCGTTTTATTAAGATTTTCAGCCTGTTTCGACCAGCTATCCCAGGCGTTTTCCATGGCAGCAATTGGATTAGCATCGATCATAGATTTCCATATATATTTTATGGCAATATTGTATGCGTATGTTATCATGTTTCTGTTTTTCCATATTAAAACAAGAATAACGAGAGGAATACCAATAGACAATGCAAATGTCAGTCCGGCACCGATAAGGTCAACACCGTTATTAAACGCTTTTGTCAGAACAGGCGCAACATAATACAGGAATGCAATAAATGCTCCGATTCCAGCAATTCCTATAATATTTCCAAATTTCTTCTCTGAACCAATAAGTTTCCCTTTCGAGGGAGTTTGTAAATTTTCCATAATTTGATTGGGTTGAATTTATAAGATTGATTTATTTAAGATACAATTTTATTTTTTCAATGTCGCCGGCAATTTTACTTACAACAACTTTAAAGGCGTTTTCAAACTTTGTTTGTTTTGCCTGAACTTTTTTAGTTTCTGCGTCAATTACCATATTGTTTTCCATAATCTTTTTTTTATTTTCTAAAATGGAATTCTGGAGTTGTGATAACTGCCGTTGTAGTTCGGCAATTTTTTGCTCAGACTGGGTGTTTGTATTCGTTAACTTTTCATTTTCACCAGCTTTATCCTGAATGATTTTTGATCCTTCCGTGGCTTGGAATTTTTCGAATTCCTTTTTGTGTGCAGTAACCAGGTCGATATACTTCTGAGCTGTCTGAACAATATTTTCAGGTTTTATTCCTTGAGTTTCAAACGAAACATAAGCAAACTGATAGAGGTCCGATTCGGAGAGATTTCCGGATTTCTGATACATCTTATGCAAAGTGTTTGCAAATTCCAGATAATCGAGTCCTTGAAAATTATTATCCTCTAAAAACTTCATAAAATGATCAAGGTATTGCTGCTCAACTTCCGTCTCAACTTGGACGGGGGGTGGCATTGGGAAATTAGAATCTGGCACAGTGCCCGGTGCATTAAAATGAAACGGCTCTGCTTTTTGCTGTGTTTTTACGGGCTGAGATTGTTTAGGAGTTTCTTCGGATTCCTCTTTTACGGAAAAAAACATGTTATTTTTGAAAAAACGGTTTACTTTGCTTTCTTTATCATTTCCCATAACGATTTAATTTTTAATTGATTCGAAAAAAAAACACGTTAATCAGAACAATTATAATATTTTTGGAAATAAACTGTGTCGGGTTTGAAAAAAACATAATCACATGTACCAAGGCAGCATTTTTCCAACTGAACAATAGTCAAAGGGGCAATTAGTTCGGCAGGGATCATCAAAATAGTGAGAAACAATGCCGGTATTGCAAATCCATTCATAGGCAGTTTTATGAAATTTTCACAATACAATTATAGAAAATCAAAGATATGATAATTTTGACAATTCCTTACTGATTGAGTACTTTGTATTCTTAACAACATAATTTGCTTCATTTTTCTATACCTCAGCGGTGTAATTAAATAATTTTACAATAAGATGCGTTCCTTTGACATTCAAAGTGAAACATCAAACGCATCCTGGATAAAGATCGTCACCAAATATAACCAACCCAATCTTGTTAGAAGTTGGTGGCAGTTAGCAAGTAACCTGTTACTTTATTCCTAAACGTGTTTTTTGAAGTATGAAAGTATTTCCATATCCTGCTGGACCCCTTAGGGCTTTGAATCCCCTCGGCTGGTATGCTGGTCCGGTTATTCTTCACAATAAAATCTGATCATCCTGATTATTGCAGCCTGGCACACAGGACAAAACCCAGGAGCTTCATTGGATTTCATGCGACAATCCATCATTGGGCTGTAAATATCTTTTGCCATGTAACCGCCTCCTTCAAACATACCGATGATGGTATCGTATTTTTCTTCCCTTGGCGTAGGTACAGGAGTTCCTTTGGGTACCATGTTTTTCCATTTAGAGCTAAAATCAATATTCGTGGTGATGTTTGGCTCCCAGGGTTCTACTTTAACATTGTAAAAATCCGAATAGTTCACGCTTCCTACATATTCATCTGCCAATCCCGCAAAGGAATGACCAAATTCATGGATCGCCACTTTATTTGAATAGAAATTATCTACAGTAGTTTCCGCGTAGAAGTTGAAGAATCCCCCACCGCCGTAAATATTACTGTTTACAAGAATGAGAATGGCATCAAAAGGAACAGATGCAGCGATATCATAAATTGATTTCGCATCGTTGGTAGTCATGTAACGGTCGGTGTTAAAAGTGTAGAATGAGCTGTTGATATTGGTGTTGACATATACGTGTTTTCCGGGAACATCAACACCTGATTCATCTGAAGGAGCCTCGACGGCATAAAAATTAAACCGATCCTGGTATTCTGAGTACGGTTTCATGGAGAGGAAATATTCACCGATTCGCTTTGCATCTGCCAGGAATTTCGGCATTTCTTTGGGTGTATAGCCTTCAGCAATAAATGCGATGTCGACTTTATTTTCAGGGTTTCCTGAATCTTTAAATTTTACAAAAGGAACAGGATGCGGATTCTCTCTGACGATAAAATAATCATTTGGGTTGATGTAGATCTCAAAGAGATTGGAAAATTTTCCATTGTCGTACAATCTCTTCTCGATCCTGAAGATAATCGCCTTTAATGGGAAAGGCATAACTGCAGATTGAGAAAATGAACGATCAACTTTTTTCGCTTCATCAGTACCCTGCCATTCCTGAAATACATTGCAGAAACCACGGGCAAATATTGTTTTACCGGAAGCTGAATCCAGTACTACGATCCTGAAAGATCCAGCATTATAAGGATCGACGAGATTTTTGTGAGGTCCTGCCCAATGTGGTTCCTGTTTGATCCTGTCGAGGAAGACCTTCTCAGTTGAATGATTGCCGGCCATGAAAAAATCAACCCGGAGAGCCTTTGCAGCAAAATAATCGGAAAATCTTACCGAATCAGTGTTTTCAGTGATGGCTGGAGGTGTGATGTTCCGGGATTGAGACTGGCCCTTTTCGGTGCAAAAAAATAAGAAAAACAGAACCAGCAGGTTGACGAGAATTGTTTTCATTTGTAAGGCTAAAGATGATCAGATTTTTGATGAAATAGGATAAAAGCTCAAAACACAAAATTACTGAAAAAAAGGACAGGTCAGTGCTTTTGGACTGCTGGTTAATGTTGCTTTCGCCTCTCCGGGTAAATCTGAACAATTATCATTCCTGCCATCATGAGGAAACAGCCAAATAGTGAACGGTTGGTAAGATGTTCGTTCAGGATCAGCCAACCACCAATCGCGGCAAACACTGCTTCAAGGCTCAGGATGATTGAGGCATGTGCAGGGTGGGCTTTCTGCTGTGCAATAACCTGTAAGGTGTAAGCAACTCCAACAGACAAAATTCCTCCATAGGCGATTGGAAGTGCAGCTTCAAGAATAGTGCTGACCTGAACGGATTCCACAGAAAAGGCAACAATCAGGTTCAGGATGGCGCAAACGGCAAATTGAATAGCGGCAAGCCTGTAAGAGTCCATTTTCGGTGAGAGCCAGCTGATCATCAAAACATGTCCACTGAAAACTACCGCACAAGCCAGCACGAGCAAATCGCCGTGATTGATTGAAAAATTTTTGGTTATACTCAGGAAATAGAGACCTACGGCTGAAAGAACAACTCCCAACCAAACAAATATTCCTGTTTTATGATGGAAAAATATCCCGATAAGAGGAACAAAAATCACATATAAACCGGTCAAAAAACCAGCTTTGCCTGCTGTTGTTGTTTGCAATCCGACCTGCTGTAAGGAGACTCCTCCAAATAAAAAGAGCCCGGTTACAAGACTTCCAATAATCAATACCCAATTTTTTTCGGGATACGGCTTACTTTTTTCGGGATTTCTGCGATTGGTGAGCAAAAACGGAAGCAAAACAAGTACTCCCAGAGAAAACCGGACCCCGTTGAAAGTGAATGGACCCACATAATCCATTCCGACGCGTTGAGCTACAAACGCAAATCCCCAGATGATGGCGGCTAAAAGCAGGATAAAATCAGATTTTACTTTGGCGGATAACATGTAGGTTTGCCGGTTAAATTAACATTCAGTCTATGCTGATTTCATCCGCAAAGATCCAGGCTTTTCCACCTTCACCAGCGTGCCCGACCGGACAGATACCACGGTTTTTGGCCACTACTTTCACAAAGCGGGCTTTACCATCGGGAATGGAAAGTGTGAAATCTTTTACTATTGAACCTTCTTTGGTATATGGAACATTGCAGGAAATGGTACCGGCTTTTTGAAAATCCTTTCCATCAGTGGAAAGATAGTAGGTTACTTCAATCGGAAAAAATATCCATGATCCGACATCTTGTATAAACCCGGTTGAAACCTTATGGATGACCTGCAATTCGCCCAGGTCAACTATGGCATCCAGGTCGACACCCTGATATCCTTGCCATGTCCCGGTCCGGAAGTTGTCTGAGCCTCTTTCGAAATCGATCAGCGCATTATCGCCACCAGCGGAATACTGTGAACCATATGATGAATTAAGTGTAATTTTCCGGTTTTCCGGGATCTTATTAAAATGTGCATCTACGGTGAAGCTCTTATTTACTCCTTCCTTGTATGCAAAAGCCTTAACATTTGTGGATTTATCAAGCACCAGTGGTTTCCCATAAACCAGAGATTCCATTGTTGGCTCACTTCCATCCAGCGTATAAAATATTTTGGCACCTTCGGTGGGAGCCGAAAGGGAAATGGTAATTGTATCCGTGAAATTCTTTTTCCCTTGGGAAATGTATGGTACAGATGTAATAAGTTCATCAGTGATTTGGGAAATTGGATAATTCCCGGGACCAGTACCCCAGGATTTTTCAGGCTCATTGCCCATCACATATTCCAAAACTCCGCCTCGCATGATGTCTGAATGATCGATGAAACATTTTGAATAAGGTTCTCCATTTAATGTCGCAGACTGGATATAAAAATTATTCTCACCAACATTTTGGGCTTTGATGATGAATTCCTTGTTGTTTTCAACTTTGATTTTTATTTCAGGAAATAATGGCGTTCCGATGGCATAGCTTGTGGTTCCCGGCGTTACAGCGTAAAAACCAATTGCGCTCATCACATACCATGACGACATCTGTCCGCAATCTTCATTTCCGCATAATCCATCACGGTTATTTGAGTATAATTCCTTGCAGATTTTATGGACGAGTGCTTGCGTTTTCCAGGGTTCTCCGACATAATCGTACAAATAAGCCATATGATGACTGGGTTCATTACCCTGGGCGTATTGGCCGATCATTCCGGTAATATCAGCCTGTTCACGACCTGTAGTTTGTGCCTGGGCAGAGAACATGGCATCCAATTTCATGGCCATCTTTTCCTTGCCGCCAAAAAGATTAATTAATCCTCCCAGATCCTGGGGAACATAAAAACTATATTGCCAGGCATTGGCTTCTGTATAGTTAAAATTAACTTCTGCCGGATCAAAAGGGGAGAACCAGCTTCCGTTGAGCTTGGCCCGCATGAAACCCGTGGAAGGATCAAAAATGTTTTTATAACTCTGTGCGCGCCGGATAAAATTTTTGTAATCAGCGGATTTGCCAAGAGATTTTGCCATTTGAGCAATACACCAGTCATCATAGGCATATTCCAGCGTTTTAGAGACGGATTCACCTTCTTTTTCAGCAGGGATGAATCCGGATTTTTTATAGTATTTCAATCCCAGTCGATCCTGCTCAGCGCTGTGCTTCATGGCTTCAAAGGCTTTCTCTGCATCAAATCCCCGGATCCCTTTCTGATAAGCATCTACGATCACAGGCACGGCATGATACCCGATCATACAATCGGTTTCATTGGAGGATAATTCCCAAACCGGCAGCAAACCTCCCTGCTCATATTGCGTAAGAAAAGTGTTGATGAAATCATTGGTCCTTTTCTGTTCCACCAGTGTGAACAGGGGATGTGTTGCACGATAGGTATCCCAAAGCGAAAAAACTGTATAATAATCAAACCCTTTCGATGAATGAACCTTTAGATCGCGTCCGCGGAAGCTTCCATCAACATCTGAATATAAATTAGGATTCAGGAAAGCATGATAAAGCGAAGTATAGAAAGTTATTTTCTGATCTTTAGTTCCGCCATCTATAAGGATCTTTCCAAGTTCATCATTCCAGGCAAATGCGGCAGCATTCGCCACAGCGTCGAAATCCCAACCGGGAACTTCTGCTTCAAGGTTTTTCCGTGCATTTTCGCAACTGACTGCCGAAATTCCCACTTTCACAAGAATCTTTTCATCTTTATTGGCGGAAAAATTAAAACAGGCTATGATACTTTTCCCCCTTACATCTGATAATCCAGTAATCAGTTTGTCTTCAGCAACAATCTTATAGTTAATAAACGGCTTTGAGAATTTTGCTACAAAATACAGCTCCTGATGTTGTGCCCATGAACTGGAGATGCGCATTCCTTCAATCTCTGTGTTGGATACGACTTTCATTCTTGAATCCAGGACTTTGTCCCTGTGTTTCAGGTCGACTACAATACCTGCATTTTTTGATTCCGGGAAGGTATACCTGTGAACCCCTACACGTTTGGAACATGTCAATTCAACCTTGATCTTAGAATTTAGGTAAACTTTGTAGTACCCTGGAGATGCTTTTTCCCGGTCTGCAGATTTCCTGAATGCCGTTTTATATCCGTAGTTGGAAAGACTTACATCTTTTATTACCGGCATGAATAGGAAATCCCCGTAATCCGAACATCCAGTCCCACTCAGGTGCGTATGGCTGAATCCATAGATGATTGAATCTGAGGAATGATACCCTGAACAGCCGTCCCATCCATCAAGCCGGGTATCCGGGCTGAGTTGAACCATCCCAAAAGGCAGACTAACACCTGGATATGTATGTCCGTGTCCACCAGTTCCGATAAACGGATTGACATAGTCAGAAATAAATCCCTGGTTCTGACTTTGTAAATGGAAAGAAAAACCGAGGAAAGCCAGTATAATTAACAATTTCAATCTCATATTCGTCAATTATTATAGGTATCTGCAAGTGTTTTGATCTTAAGTAGCTGAAGAAAATTTCCGGTATGGATTTTTGTCCTGAATTCAATTACCCTGCTTTCATCAGGCAACAGATCGAAATAATTATCAGAAAATTCCCCTTTAATGGTTGAAGTTACAAACACATTTTTAGCTAATTTGTCTGAAGAAAGGCTGATGCTATAACCCGTGTCAGTTTCGCGAACATTCTTGGTAATGGTGGGCGTTTCCAGGTTCAGGTCTTTTGGGGAAACGAAGTATTTCAGGTTCCTGGCCAGTACTTTTTTCCCTGCTGTAACTTCCATAACCATTACAAGTTTACCGGAATTGTTTTCACCTATGATGTTGGCGACTTTACTATCGAAAAATATTTTGGAAGAGTTTGACTGAACAAGTACAGGCAGACTTTTTTCCATGATCACTTTGCCTGAGAAGTCGATCAGGCGAAGATTGAGTTGAGCTGAAAATTGCCGGAGACTATCGGATACGATGAAAACCCTGAAATTTCCGTTTTCAATGGTAGAAGAAACAAGTATTGTGGCATATTCATTCAGTAACCAATAATAACTGGCTTTTTTATTTCCATAATAATCTCTGCACGACCAGGAAATCACTGGCCAGCAATCATTGAATTGCCAGAAAAGAGTGCCCATACAAATTGGTTTGGCCCGCCGGTGAGCTTCAATAGCGGTCTTCATTCCTTCTGCCTGCAAGAGTTGGCTCACGTAAGCGTACGACTCAAAATTATTTGGTGTCTTATAGTCACGTTTCAGGTATTCATCAATTGTTTCAAATCCTACAGGATGTTTTTGATGTGATTTCAGCACCGGTGATTTCAGGTCGCGGTCAGCAGGAAGAGTGACCTTATTTATTGTTGTAAGTGCCGGAAATCCCTGGAAACCATATTCGCTCATGAACCGACCGACATACTTATTATAACTTTCGAAGGGCGCTTTTCCCCACCATACGCCCCAATAATGCATATCAGCTTCGGTAAGACTTTCCTTTTGCCCCCAGCCAAAACGGGGTGAAGTATTGATATAAGGACGCAGGGTGTCGAATCTGGATACGGCCCCTGAAATAGCCGAACCGAAGATAGTCAGGTAATTTTGCCAGATGCTGGTTGAATCTTCCTGTGAATACTGATATTGTTTTTGCCAACCCCAGTTTTTCCAACCTTCTTCAATCTCGTTATTGCCGCACCATAAAGCAATGCAAGGATGGTTTCTCAGGCGAACGATGTTCTGAACAGCTTCTCCCTGAACACTTTTCATGAATTCTTTTGAGCCTGGGTACATCGCATTCGCAAACATGAAATCCTGCCAGACAAGAATCCCGTATTCATCGCAAAGATTATAAAAGATATCTTTCTCATACGTCCCGCCACCCCAAACACGCAGCATATTCATATTGGCTTCTGAAGCAGAGCGGATCAATTCACGATAAGAGGAATCTTTTACACGGGAAGGAAAATTATCCTGGGGAATATAATTGGCTCCTTTCATAAAGACTGGTACTTCATTCAATTTAAAATAAAAGCTCTTTCCGATAGAATCTTTTTGCTGAACAAGCTGGATAGTTCTTAACCCAAATTTGGTTGTAGCTTCTCCCACAATGCGACCACCAAAAGTTACCTGATGTGTAAACGGATAAAGATAAGCTTCTCCCAGGCCATTGGTCCACCATCTTTTCGGATTATGGATAGAGAAATCCACACGGACAACATTGATTCCTTTGTTTAAAGCAACATTTTTAACAGACAGCAGGTTATTGTGTTCGGAGATGCGGAACTGGCCCGTATCTGCAATGTCGGAAGTCACTATAAACACAGCGGAAAGTGATGCCAGTGAATCTGTCAGCTTCTTCTGGATATACTGAACTGATCTTACATTAACATAATTCCAGTAACGGATATAAATGGGTTTCCAGATGCCGCTGGTGATAAGGGTCGGGCCCCAGTCCCATCCAAACTGATATGCCGCTTTTCGACACACTACTTTTTCATCGCCCGGAAGCTTGTAAGGAAGTTTTTCGTAGCGCGATTTATTTTCATCAACAATAGCTGGAAATTGGATACGAAAAGTATTGGCCCCGATCCTCAGATGGCGGCGGATATTGGCAAACCAATCCATGAACATGTTATCCGCAGTAATGATAAGCGAATCGTTAAGGTAAACATTGGCGTAAGTATCCAAGCCAGTACAAACCAGTTCAATATGGCGATATTTCATAAAAGTATCAGCAACCATGATTGTTTTCTTGTATTCCCAACCCGTATTACCGATCCATTGAATGAATTGCTCATTGTCGCGGGAAAAGGGATCACTTATAGTACCATTCTTCATCAGGTCAAGATGAACACAGCCGGGAACAGTTCCTTGATTCCATAGAGTACTTCCTGCCCGCTGAAATTTCCAGGATCCTCCAAGGTCAATTTTATTCATGTCCTGGGCATTGAGATCCGGAATAATGCTCCGAATGACTATCATTGAAATTGCCAGAAATATAAGTGATTTAAACATTTTCCCAGGATTTAGAAACAGTTTAATAATTTCAGTATTTTTCTATCTATTATTGCCCTCAGGCCGGGCGGCCTCGTCGCCACAACGCAGCTGCGCCTTCATCTATCTCACTTCGTGAGATTTCCGGCTTCGCCGGAACCGAAGACGTCGAAGGCTGCTTATCTGGCGACTGTTAT
>CAIWTA010000152.1 GCA_903915465.1 uncultured Bacteroidales bacterium
CTCCCTAATGTTGCCAGTCGAGATTTCTCACATATTTCTGGCCCACGGTTTGTTTCGTCTTATGGCACATAAGGGAAACAGCCCTTCTAATCTGATTTCAAACGTATGATTCACATCAGTAATAAATTATGCGCATGAAAAGAAAATTCGTTGCAAAACAAGGTTTTCTTATCATGTTTCTATATGCAGAAAGCACATCATTAGTTGCTCAGTCTGTTACCCTTTCTGCTATTTCCGTCTCTGCAAATGTTGATTTTGTGAGTCGCTATTCGTTGCAGGAATAACTTTTTAATTTACATGAAATGGTAAAAATTAATACTTATTACGGCAAGATTAGGACATTGCTAATTTCAATCGGAGCCATTTTCCTGGTTCTCTTTTTAATCTTGTTATTCTATAAATACAAACTTGAAAAACAGATATTTAGTTCATCTCAAAAAGAACTTTGCCAAGAGGTTAACTCTCTTCTTTCAATAAACTCAGCAGCAACGAAACAAACTATGAATGACTGTGTTTATTGGGATGAATTAGTGAGAGTGATTGAAAATAAGGATACCAGCTGGTTTAAGTCGAATATGACTTTGGTTAGCACCTTTATGTACGATTATTACTGTTTCTACAATAAAAAGTTCGAG
Organism: uncultured Bacteroidales bacterium; assembly: GCA_903915465.1. Lineage (GTDB taxonomy): Bacteria > Bacteroidota > Bacteroidia > Bacteroidales > FEN-979 > FEN-979. Next base: position 636 of record CAIWTA010000152.1, read on the forward strand.
ATTGTTCATCAATCATTCAATAATAAATTACATTCTGAAGTGAATATCCCGAAAGAGGCTGTAGCAGAGTTAAACCATACCAGAGATGCACACTTTTTCATGTCTACATCCGAAGGATTGCTGGAAGTAAATGCTGCATCTATTCATCCATCTGATGATTATGAGCACAAAAAAACCGAACCATCAGGATATATGGTTTTGATGAAAAAATGGGATCAGGAATTCATAGCCAAAATGTCGGCCATTAGCGGGAAAAAGATTACTCTGCTAAATATAACTGATTCCATCGAAGATGGTTCCCCTGGCTTAATCAGTACTAAGAAAACCCTTCAAGGATGGGACGGGATGCCAGTCTCTGTGATTGTTTTTAGCAGGATTACTAATCTCAATTTCAAGGCAACACAAAATCTAATGTACATCATTCTGGTATTTGTAATCCTGGTTCTTGTAGTTTTCAATTTTATTGCCCGAAAATGGATAAACAGACCTCTGAAATTAGTATCTGATATCCTGAATACCGACAACGTTGCAGCAATTAATGATCTAAAAAAAGCGCCTGCAGAGTTTGGGCGCATAGGATCCCTTTTTGAAAAGTATGTCCTTCAAAAAGATGAACTTAGGCATTCCAAAGAAAAAGCCGAAGAAAGCGACCGTTTAAAAACAGCTTTTCTTGCCAATATGAGCCATGAAATACGAACTCCGATGAATGGCATCCTTGGTTTTACAGAATTACTTAAACGACCTAATCTTTCTGGCAATGAGCAACAAGAGTATATCAGAATAATAAAGCTAAGTGGTGACCGTATGCTCCATATCATCAACGACATAATTTGTATCTCCAGAATAGAAGCGGGGCAGATGGGAGTTGTCATTTCAGAAACGAATGTAAACGATCAAATTGAAGAGATTTATGCATTTTTTAAACCAGAGGCTGAGCAAAAAGGGGTACAGATTTTCTTTAAAAATGCCTTGTCGGGAACAAATGCCATCATAGAATCAGATTCTGAGAAAATCTATGCCATTCTTACAAATCTTGTTAAAAATGCCATCAAGTTCACCAATGCTGGCTCCATTGAATTTGGTTATGAGAAAAAGGGCAAATACCTTGAATTTTTTATTAAAGATACGGGGGTAGGTATTCCTGATGAAAAGAAGGAAATCGTTTTTGAACGGTTCAGACAAGGCAGCGAATCGGATTCCCGGAATTATCAGGGCGCCGGTTTGGGGTTATCTATTTCTAAAGCGTATGTTGAAATTCTTGGCGGAAAAATTTGGATAGAAAGCGTTAACGAAAAAGGATCAGAATTTTATTTTACCATTCCATACAATGGGGTGCGAGAAGAAAATGTGGTTGTTAAAGAGGTTTTTTCGGATGATGGAGTAAAGGACCATGCCAGGAACCTTAAAATATTAATCGCTGAAGATGACGAAACCTCGCAGGTATTAATTACGTTGGCAGTCGCAAAGTATGGCAAAGAAATTCTTACAGCGAGAACTGGTGTTGAAGCAGTTGAAGCTTGTCGCAATAACCCCGATATCGATCTGGTTCTCATGGATATTTTAATGCCTGAAATGGACGGATATGAAGCCACCAGAAAAATCCGTCAATTTAACAAAGAAGTAGTCATTGTTGCTCAGACGGCCCTTGCACTGGCTGAAGACCGGGAAAGGGCACTTTTGTCGGGATGTACTGATTATCTTTCAAAACCAATTGCAGATGATGATTTAAAAGCAATTCTTCAAAAACATCAAAAAAGCAGGAAAAATCAC
>CAIWTA010000153.1 GCA_903915465.1 uncultured Bacteroidales bacterium
AGCGTTAAAAACTGCGGACTGTCTGAGGAGCGGAGCGACGAGTTTCCGCAGTTTATCGATCGACTAAGATTTTTAGTGAATTTCGTGCAGCGGTGAATTTTCTTTCGTTCTTTCTTTTGGTGGTAGCAAAAGAAAGAACAATTGACCAAAAAATAGTTATTATTTTTGATGTTCCTATATTTTCTTATAGGTGAGACACTTTGCGGTTATATTATATTTTTTAAGATACTGCGAGAATCATTGAAGTCAATATCAAGCTGCTAAAATCAAAAGCGGATTTTGCCCGAAACTTTCAGAAAGTTGATACTTGATGAATAATTCATAAATTTACAGCCGAATTTCTGCGTTGATGAAACAATTATTTTTATCCTTATTGATTGTCTTTTGGTTTTCTGGCTTCAGCCAGGTAACAGTGGAAATCCTTCCAAAAAATCTGACAGTCTGTTATGGTTCAAATGCAAGATTCCAGGCATTTCTGGCTCATGATACTGTAAGTTATATTTTCACCTGGAAAAGAAATAATGTGATCATCCCAAACACTGATACGCTTGGAAACCTGATTATACCTAATGTTTCCTACACAGATACCGGGTACTATTGTTGTTCTGTAAGCAGTCAATATGATACAGCCCAAAGTGATACGGTTCATCTGCATATCCAACCCAAACTCACCATTGATACACTTTACCGATATAATGAATTAGGTTGCCCGGGTATATGCAAGGGGCAGATGAAGGTGTTGGTGTCCGGAGGAAATCCTCCTTACAATTATGATTGGGGAGCTGGTCATTCGCAGGACACCATTGTTTTTAGTCTCTGCAAAGGTAAGTTCATGCTGACAGTTACTGATGCCGATAATTCTCATTGTGTCTCGCGTGAATATACAATCGATGTCCTTAAACTTCCAAAGGTGACTTTCACCATGACAGACCCTGAAACGCATGAACCGCGTGATACTATCTACCTTACAAAACCTTACCTGAACGTTGCTTTTCCGGATACATCGACAAAGAACTTAACAAATTGGGAATGGAATTTTGGAGATAGTACGAGGGTGGCAAATGTAAATCCGCTTCAACATACTTATACGAAAACAGGAAGGTTTAAAGTCTCCTTGAACTATACAGATTTAAATGGTTGCGACACCACAATAACAGATTCGATAACGGTAAAACTTGCGAAATTAAGGATTCCAAATGTATTTAGTCCAAATCATGATGGAAAGAATGAATGTTTTGTAATTCAGGAATGGAATGATAAAACACTTGATATTAATCAGATTTATTTAAGCAATGAATTGATTATCGTGAATCGCTGGGGTAAGAAAGTTTTCCGGGCGAGTAATTACAAAAGTAAAGATGTAGTTGGAGAAGGGTGTGAAGGATGGGATGGAACCGGTCTTGCTGATGGGGTTTATTTCTATGTCCTGACTTGTCATGGTTTGTATGAGGATGATCTCTTCAAAGGTTCCATCAGCATCGTCAGGTAAAATAGCGGATTCATTAGTTTTTTCCGTACTTCGAGATCTGTGTACATAGTGCAAAGAAGGTCCCTCACTTTTTCACTTGTATCAGCCTTTTTCACAACAAAGTTGAACAAACCCGGGTAAGAGGCCAGTTTTCTTAGTGTCTTGCTGATCTTTAATTCTTTTTCAAATTTTTTCCTGATTTCCCGGTCGTATTCTTTAAAATAAGTTTCCGAAAAATCATTTTTTCCGAATGCTTTTTGAATTATTTTTGCTGCGATTTCCCCGCTCACCATTGCATTTCCGATTCCTTCACCGGTAAAAGGATCGACCAATGAAGCCGCATCTCCTGCAAGAAGAAACCGTGTTCCTGAGATCTGTTTATTATCCGGGCCCATCAGGAGCCCATGGGATTCTAACTCCCCGAGAAGGGTTGCATGAGAAAAACGATCCTTTAGTGTTGGATGGGATAAAAGAATATCTTCCAGCTTCCGGGCAGGAGAAATATGGCTCTTCCTGATATGGTGATGCATTAATCCTAAGCCAACATTGGCGATTCCTCCCTGCATCGGAAATACCCACAAGTAATTGGGAAGTAAATCCCTGATAAAATGAAGTTCAATAAAATTCTCCGGGCGAAGTTCTGTAACTCCCTGATAATACCCTCTGACACCCAAACAAAATTGACGGAGATTGAGTTTGTTTCCGGCCAATTTCCTTCCTACAATGGAATTTAATCCATCCGCACCAACGAGAACTTTAGCAGTGAGATGAACCTGATCACCTGAAACTGTTACAAGTTCCCGGGAAGGAGATAGTGCAATCTCCTTTATGTTACATTCTGGAAATAAGGTTATGTTGGAATATTTTGAAATTTTCCTGATCATAAATCTTTCAAAATCCAATCGTTTACAAGTGACACCAGGGATCGGTGTTTGCTCGTTCCTGTCCTTTACAAAAGGAACATCAAGCGTCTCCAGGTTTGGTGCAACAAACCGGATACCCCAGGAAGGAAGAATTCCGGGGATCTGCATAAATTCGTTGAAAGCATCATCCGGAAACCCCTTTAATACTTTCATCACAGTGCCGCTCAGGGCATCACCACAGACTTTTGCTTTTGGAAGTGTGGTTTTATCAACAAGTGCAATCTTCAATCCTGCAGGTGCAAGTTTCATGGCTGTAGAACAACCGGCGGGACCGCCACCAATGATAATTACGTCAAAATGAATTTTATCAGCCAGCATCGAAGTTAAATTGTCAGGTATCAAAGCGCAAACATAATGAAATCTTTCCTTTTGGCTTTTTTTCTAATTTTGTCAAACAGAAGAGTAATAATATGAGAAGAAAAGAGCGGTTTCGGCATGTTATCGACTATTTCCTGGAACACAGACCAGAAGTTGAAACAGAACTGGTTTATCTGAACCCTTACCAGTTAGCAGTCGCAGTGATCCTTTCTGCGCAATGTACCGATAAACGGGTGAATATAATTACTCCATCGTTTTACTGGAAATTTCCGGACCCGGCGACACTGGCAGTTTCAAGCCAGGAGGAAGTCTATGAAGTGATAAAAAGTTGTACTTATCCCAACAATAAAGCAAAGAATCTAATCGGGATGGCAAAGACCTTAATGGAGAAGTTTGGCGGAATTTTGCCTTCCGACATCGATAAATTGCAGTCTCTGCCGGGCGTCGGGCGAAAGACGGCCAATGTTCTTGCTGCGGTTATCTTTAATAAGCCTGTCATGGCAGTGGATACGCATGTTTTCCGTGTGTCGGCGAGGATCGGGCTGACAATGAATGCCAAAACACCTTTGCAGACTGAAACGCAACTTGTCAAATTCATTCCTGAACATCTGATTCCAAGGGCACATCACTGGTTGATCCTGCATGGCAGATATATTTGCATCTCCCGTAAACCAAAATGCCAGGAATGCGGACTGACCGAACTCTGCAAATATTTCAGCCAACATAACCTCCCCTGAAAAGTTGTTAATAACTCATGTTTTATTCTATCTGCGTCTCCATCCAAAACTTTTACCTTTGAAGGCTCGTAGTCTATCCATTATAATTTTTTTCATTTGATGTTTCATCTTAATACTGGGGAAAAACCTCTGGATTTTAATGAGAAAGACCAGGATAGAAATAACATAAAAATTAATTTGCAGGAAGCGTATTACTTTTCCTCAGATTCCCGATAAAGAAAAAACTATTTCAAAATTTTCAATCAAAGAAGATCAACTATGGCAAAAGATGCAGAAATCGGTAAGGAAAAACTGAAAGCGTTACAACTTACGCTGGATAAGCTGGAAAAGACATATGGAAAAGGAACTGTCATGAAACTTGGCGACAATCCCATAGAAGCAGTTGAAGTTATTTCAACAGGCTCCATCGCATTAAATGTTGCGTTGGGTGTAGGTGGTTTACCAAAAGGAAGGGTAATTGAGGTATTCGGGCCGGAATCATCCGGAAAAACAACACTGGCCTTACATGCTATAGCTGAAGCGCAGAAAGCCGGTGGAATTGCAGCTTTCATCGATGCGGAGCATGCTTTTGACAGATTTTATGCTCAAAAGCTTGGCGTAGACGTTGAGAATCTTCTGGTTTCTCAACCTGATAACGGAGAACAAGCTCTGGAAATCACAGAAAACCTGATCCGTTCAGGGGCCATCGACATCATCGTCATTGACTCAGTAGCTGCACTTACTCCCAGAAGTGAGATTGAAGGAGAGATGGGCGATTCAAAAATGGGATTGCAGGCAAGGTTGATGTCGCAGGCATTGCGAAAACTGACTTCCACAATAAGCAAAACAGCTACATGTTGTATCTTTATTAATCAGCTTCGCGAAAAAATTGGTGTGATGTTTGGAAACCCTGAAACAACTACCGGAGGAAACGCCCTGAAATTTTATGCTTCAATCCGTCTCGATATCCGCAAAGTGAACCAGATCAAAGATGGAGAAGAGGTTGTCGGAAACCGGGTGAAAGTTAAGGTTGTGAAAAACAAGGTTGCACCACCTTTCAGGAAAGCTGAATTTGACATTATTTATGGTGAAGGAATTTCACGCATATTTGAAATCATTGACCTTGGCGTGGAAAACAATATCATAAAGAAAAGCGGATCCTGGTTCAGCTATGGTGAAACAAAGCTGGGTCAGGGAAGAGATTCCGTTAAGAAACTGTTGGTTGACAATCCGGAACTGGCGGATGAATTGGAAGGAAAGATAAAAGAGCTTCTTAAAGCGGTCAGGTAGATGAATTATAAGAACTTCTTGTTTTCTTTTGTATTTCTGCTTTTTCTGTCATCATGTGGCAGCCACAATGATGCTGCAATAAAGGAAGCAAAGGTTTCTGACCCTGCAAAATTGGTTTTGGGGGATATTAATAAAAAGATTGAAGCCCATCCTGATAATGCGGATTTGTTTGATAGCCGTGCCCGGTATTACCTTCTTGAAAGCCAGTTCGAATTGGCTTTGAAGGATATAAACAAAGCGGTAACTTTATCTCCCGATAATCCAACATATTACCAGACACTTTCTGATGTGTACTTGCTGATGGGCAAACCGACAAACAGCGGCGATGCTTTGAAGAAGGCATTATCACTGGATCCAAAAAACAATCAGACATTTCTGCGAATGGCAAAGTTGAACCTTATCATAAAGGAGTATAAGACATCTATGGAATGTATCAGAAAAGCCCTTGATGTGGAGCCGGTCAACCCTCAGGCATATTTCACAAAAGCCCTTGTACTGTTAGAGACCGGTGATACTGTGAAAGCAGTGGAAGACCTGAAAAGAGCAGTGAACCAGAAGCAGGAATACTTTGAAGCATTGATGGAATTAGGAGAGCTATATTCCATGAAAAAAGATCAAATGGCTGCCGATTACTTCAAAAATGCTTTAAAAATTCAACCAAACAGCAAAGAAGCGCTTTATAATCTTGGAATGTTTTTCCAGGAAACCAATCAGTATGAAAATGCTGTTAAAACGTATACAACCCTTTCAAAGATTGATACTACATTCCGGAATGCACCTTATAATATAGGATATATTTACCTGGTTTACCTTAAGGATTTTAAAAAAGCGGTCGTTTATTTCACTGAAGCTCTTCATAAAGATCCTGGTTATTTTGAAGCATATTTTAACCGGGGATATGCATTTGAGCTGGATGGACAATTTGAAAATGCGAGAAAAGATTTTCAAAAGACACTTGCAATAAAAACGAATTACCAAAAAGCGATTGATGGGTTAAACAGGCTGGATAAGGTGAAGCGTAAAAATTAATGGTTTCTCTTCATTACCCGGTTCACTCTTCCCAAAGATCTTTCAGCTCTCCGCTAACGAATTCATTGTAAATCAGGTAATGCACTATTTGCTGGGCGTTGGCCAGAAGGTAGCCATAGCGCATCTTAAACAAGCGTTTGCAATCGTAAACGGCATATTCCATCGAAGATTTCTGCGGTTTCTGGTAAAGGAGTACAAAGTCCTTCAAGTCCTGGTATATGTCTGCAAAAGTTTCGGAGAGGCTTGCCTTTACCGCATCAGCATTGCTTTTTTCATGATGATCCAGATATAAGTAAAGGTCATCCTCCCCGAACTTTGCATGTAATGAAGAAACAATGGATTCCCATTCCTCTTCAGTTACAAAATGCCCGGCAGCATCATCATTAGCATCTGGGATATCCGGCAACAATGAAGCCTTGAGATAAATCAGAGGACAAATCTTCTGGAGAAAAGACAGAATTGATTCCTTGGGATATTCGTTGGCTTTCTCCAGAAAAAGACAATATTCATTTGCAACGGTAAGCATTTCAATGACTGTCTTGGAGAAAACCGGTTCCTGAAGATTGTCGCTGGTTTGTGGGTTCATGATTTTATATTTAATCGATATGAGGTTTGTTTAAATTGATGATTGAACAAGATTTAGTGAAATGAAACTCTGAACATACGCTAATTCTGTAAATTTTCAGTCTTTGGTCCGGAAGCATTGAAGTCCGTCAAAGAAAATCCGACATCATTAATGAATTTGAACTGAAAAAATGGATTTGCATGCGCGACTGTCGGGTAGATAAATCCTGTGATCATGAATGTTGGAAAAATCAGATTATCATTCTTGATCAATATACCGAGACCAATCCCGGTATAAAATGGATTTCTAAGAAGAGACTCTCCCTTTGCTGCTACAATTCCCCCTTGAACATAGCAGATGATTCCGAATTTAAAACCGTAAAAATACCAGGGAGCATACATTACTGTGGCAAAATTAATGGCTACCGCATGTACACCTCTGAAAATAGTATCTGAATCCACCTGGCTTATTTGTGCATTCTGGGAAATGCTGGTGTAAGTTGTATTGTTTACCCGGAAGTTAAAACCATACTTGTAATCAGTATAGAGGAATGCCCTGAACTTATAGTCTTTGTTCTGTGTTTGAAGTAAAGGGGTAAAGTATCGGAACCCGAGTTTGACTACTTCATCCTCAGCAGAACCCTGGTTCAGATAACCGCCAAATTTTAAGCTACCTGAAAGGTAGCCGAATTTTCCAAAGAAATTCCCCAGTGATATTTCAATTCCTCCGTAGTATCTGGTATAGAATTCACTGAATTCAGGACCTATTGTGAGTTGATAAAGGCTACCATACGGGATGTTCTCGGTTTTCCCAAATTGAAAAACGTAGTCGCTCAGGTAGTAATTGTTCCTGGAAAGTGCGATTCCAGTAAAAAGCTGAGTGGTGTTATAGTATCCAAGATTCATGTCGATAGTCACTGGAGGCCGCGAAGTAAAATCTCTGCGATAGAAAGATTCCATAATAACAAAACGGGTATTTCTTGTGGGCGTTTTTAATAAAAAGGAACGGCCTGACCAAAAATACATATCATTGTTATATGTAGTCAATTCGTAGGTTTCGATTGAAGATTCATGTTTTGTTTTGAAATATTGAAAATATCCGCCTCCTGCCCATTTGGTTTTAATCGAATAAAATGACCTTTGCATACCAATCCTGAAATTTTCATTTCCTTCATCATCCTGTCTATACGCTACCGTACCATTGAAAAAACTCCCGGCAATGTTGGTAAACTGATAAGAACCCTGGTCGAATCCGAAGAAAGGGGCGCGTTGTAGACGGAAAGACAAATTTGTACTCAGCAAATCACCCAATCCAAGGAAATTTGCGTCGTAGAGGTGGAAATTTGCATTTTTCGGTGTGATTGTAGTGATATCAAATCCGATTGACCAAACATCCTTGGTAACGATTGTAACATCTACAGAATCAGAATATAGACCAACAAATGAAACAATTGTACGGACATTGTCAATAAACGGCATTTCCCTGAGAATCCTTTCATTATCGGCCAATATAAAAGGATCAACGGGCTGTCCCTGCTTTATCAGCAGGTTTTTCCGTAGCACATTTGTCTGGGTGTTAAGATGCACGCTATTCAGGGTACGCCCAATACCGGTCACTGGAGCTGCAGCAGTATCTCCAGCGCTAGTTCCAAATGGTGGGAGTGATTTGATGAGAATCCTGCGTATGATTTTGCCTTTAAATGGCAGAAAGGGCAATTCGCTTCTGATTGCCTGAACTTTCTCAGGCAATAATGATGATGGAGGAGTCTTGAAGGCAAGTGGATATAGGATTTTTGTGATTTTATTCCGGGCAAACTTCCTGTAAATTGAATCATAAAACAATCTGGATTGTCGGGTTCCATCATTATTCCTTATGCGCAGGGATGTATCTAAAACAACAAAAAAAGTATCCTTTTTAATCACTCCGATACGCCCAAAAATAAAGAACCTGGTTCCCTGTTTTACAAAAATCGTATCGTATTTTTCATGTCTCGGGGATTTGCTGAGACTCCCTTTTTGTCCCGCAAAGACAAAATCAGTAAAAGGGATCATCTGAAAAATAAATAAGTACAGGCACCACTTTCTGATGAATCTGTTCCGGGTAAGGGTGTCGTAAAAAGCACCCATTTTATTGAAGGTTCATCGAAGAAATTATATCGTTGATCTTTTCTGTCAGTTTGTTATCAATTGCTTCGAACTTATCGTTTATTTGCATCTTTTCCTTAACCCCAAAGTAATATTTGATCTTTGGTTCAGTTCCGGATGGCCTGACGCTAATCTTACTGCCATCTTCAAGGAAAAATTGCAGGACATTTGAAACCGGAAGATCGATCGCTATTTCTTTTCCTGTAGCCAGGTTTTTTTCTTTCAGGGTAAGATAATCTTTGATAAGAACAACATTTGAATGGTTTATCTGCTGTGGAGGTTGAGTCCGGTAATTAACCATCATCTGCTGAATCTCTTCAGCACCGGATTTCCCCTTTTTGGTTATGGAGATCAGATGTTCTTTATAAAAATCAAATTCCTGAAAAATCTCAAGAAGAAGGTCGAACAATGATTTTCCTCTGTCTGCCATCCATGCTGCAGCCTCGGCAATTATTGCACAGGCACTGACGGCATCTTTATCTCTGACAAAATCCCCGATAAGGTAACCGAAACTTTCTTCACCACCAACGATGTACTGTTTATCTTTCTCGTTGCATCGGATCACATCGGCGATAAACTTAAACCCTGTGAGGCAATCGTAATACTGAACACTGAATTTGTTGGCAATATCGCTCAGAAGCTCTGTGGTTACAATTGTTTTTACAATGAATTGGGAGCCGGTAAGTTTTCCCTTTTCCTGCCACCTTTTGAGCATATAATAAAACAAGAGCACAGCGGTTTGATTACCGTTCATAAGCATATATTCGCCTTTTTTATTTTTCAACGCAATTCCCACCCTGTCGGCGTCAGGATCGGTTGCCATCACCAGTTCTGCATTGATCTCCCGGGCTTTTTTCAATGCCAGCTGCATTGCATCAGGTTCTTCAGGATTCGGGGATCTTACTGTCGGGAAATTTCCATCAGCCACTGCCTGTTCTTTTACCATCGTGACATTAGTGAATCCATATCGTTTCAGGATTTCGGGAACCAACTTTCGGCCACATCCATGCAATGGAGTATACACAATCTTCAGATCTTTTTGTCGCTGAATAACTTCAGGTGAAAGCGATAATTTCATCACTTCTGCCAGATACAATTCATCAATTTCTTCACCGATGACCGTAATGTTTTTCTCAATCCCTTTCCATTTCACATCATCAATTGAAGTGATCTTCTGCACTTCTTTGATCACATTGACATCGTGGGGGGAAATCATTTGTGCACCATCGTTCCAGTAAGCTTTGTACCCATTGTATTCTTTCGGATTATGCGATGCTGTAAGCATCACTCCGCTCTGGCAGTGCAGGTGTCTGATGGAAAAGGAAAGTTCAGGAGTCGGACGCAGATCATCAAAAATAAACACTTTAAACCCATTGGCAGAAAGAACTTCTGCAACAATATGGGCAAATTGCTTGCTGTTATTACGACTGTCGTAAGAGATTGCCATTCTTATCGGGTCTATCTCTGGAAACATCTTCTTCAGATAATTTGCCAGACCCTGGGTGGCCATTCCAACGGTGTATTTGTTCATTCGGTTGGTTCCTGCACCCATGATTCCGCGTAAACCGCCAGTGCCGAATTCCAGATCTCTGTAAAACGCATCGGTAAGTTCCGCCGGATTATTGGCCATCATTTCTCTGACTTGCGTTTTGGTATTTTCATCAAAATTACCATCCAGCCAGGATTTCGCTCGTTGTAAAATTGCAGGGTCAGTCGTCATCTTCGTTTTATTTATTTATACAATGTTGAGCCCACTCCGAAAAGCATCTATCCATGAAAGGTCTTGGGCTAAAGCCCTGGTTTTTAGCGATTTGCCTAACCCCGGCCTTAAGGCCGGGGTTATTGATAACCAATACGTTACTGGACTTTAGTCCAAAATATAATACTTTTCGGAGTGGGCTCAATGTTCAAAAATTTACGATTTGAACAAATATATTCATTTAACACCACTAAAGCACTTAGAACACCATGGAATTGGAAAATGTTTCAATTCTGATTCCTGATTAATCCTGGTGAATTATGTTCAGGCATTTCTCTAAACTATCTCTCCAATAAGGAATTGCAATATCAAACCTATTCTTGATTTTTGTTTTATTTAACACACTATAAAAAGGTCGTTTGGCGATTTGTTTCAGTTCAGAAGTTTCAATGGGTATCACCTTGCATTGAATCCCGGAAATCTCAACGATTGCTTGCGCAAAATCATACCAGCTTGCAACTCCTTCATTGGAATAATGGAAAATTTCCATGGAGTTCTGATTCTGGATTTCCGGAAGAATTTGCAGGATAGTACTTGCAAGGTCACAGGCATAAGTAGGAGATCCAATTTGGTCGTTTACCACTCGGAGTTCCTTCATTTCCCTTGCTTTTTTATGAATTGTCTTCACGAAATTTACTCCATATTCTGAATATAGCCATGAAGTCCGGATAATAAGTCCCTGAGCGTTTTGCTTAAGGATTTCTTCCTCACCCCTTAATTTGCTGACACCGTAAGAAGATTGCGGGTCGGGATGATCAGATTCCAGGTAAGGCGTATGGTTTTTGCCATCAAAAACATAATCAGTGGAAATATGAACAAGTTTCGCTCCTGTTCTCTGACAAATTTTTGCGAGATGCCCTGGAACAGATGCATTCATCTCCAGGGCGAGTTCCCTCTCTTGTTCTGCTTTATCAACAGCTGTATATGCAGCACAGTGGAGAATTATATCAGGCTGATTTGCCTGAAAGAAAAATTCTACCTTTTCGGCATCAGTCAGGTCAATATCTTCAAAGTCAATAAAAGTGAATTTGTGGAGATCATTCTCCAAGGACAATTTCCGGATTTCTCTGCCCAATTGTCCGTTGCTTCCTGTAACAAGAATTTGCATAGTTCCTTTGGTTAGAATGATGTTAAAGGGAATTCCTGGCAAATGTATGAAATCGGTTGATATCATGTTTCTGCTATTGAAAAAAATCAGGTTTGAAAGATTGTGAGAAAGAACCATTCATAATTCAACGGAAGGAGAAATTGTTTTTAGCTGCAATTTTTTAAATTCGTATCTTTGACCAAAGGAATTTCTTTTCAACCAACAGCCATGAAGAAAATCGACTTTTTCCTTGGAATAGCATTTCATATACTTTTCCTGCTCGTTATCAGTTGTGTGGTCCAGGCACAACTCACGGTTGTTGAAGGATCTGCTATGAATTTGACACCGCAGCAATTGATTCAGAACCACCTGATTGGCCAGGGGGTTACTATCAGTAATGCAACTTTTAACGGAACAGCTACCCTTATAACTTCGACCCAGATCGGGACATTTGCAACAAGCGGTACTGCTACGACTGAATTAGGTCTGAGAGGAGGAATCTTAATGACTTCAGGAAAGGCCAGTATCGCTAAAGGTCCGAATAATCAGGGAGGTGCAGGACAGCAAGTTGGTGGACCAGGTGATCCTGACCTGTCCATTATTTCGGGAACAACTACTTTTGACAGGGCGAGTCTGGAATTTGATTTTATTCCGAAATTTGACACTATCAGGTTCCGGTATGTTTTTGGTTCAGAAGAATTTTTTGAATTTTGCAATCAGTTTAATGATGCTTTCGGCTTTTTTCTGAGTGGTCCTGGTATCAATGGAACATTTTCAAACAATAGTGTCAACATTGCTTTGATGCCAGGCTCTGCCACCAGCTATGTAACGATCAACAATATCTGTGCAAATATTCTTTCACGGTGGGAAAACACAAATGGAGTTAATTATCAATACGATGGATTGACACACGTCTTCACTTCATGGCATCTTGTTCAGCCGTGTTCTACTTATCATATTAAGCTGGCCGTCGCTGATGCAGGAGATAATAAATATGATTCGGGGGTTTTTCTTGAGGAAAACAGTTTCGGCAGTCCCGGTGTAACAATGGGGAAGACCAATACAATTCCTTCCTTAGGAAACAGAGCTCTTGAAGGATGCAATGATGTTTTGGTTTCTTTCAAACTTTCCCAGGTCGTAGCTTATGCCTATAAAGTTAACCTAACCATTAGCGGTACTGCTACCAATGGTTTGGATTACAATACAATCCCCAATTTTATTACTTTCCCGCCTGGGCAGGATAGTGTGGCAGTAACCATTCACCCCAAATGGGACACGATCACTGAAGGTCTTAAGAGTGTGATTCTGAAAATTAACCAGATTTCATGCAATGGAACAGTAGCAAAGGATACTGTTTGGATTGATGATTATACCAGGATGAAAATCAAGTCTGGATCAGATTCATCCATATGCCACGGTCAAAGTGTGGAACTAAAAGCAGAAGTGGCTGGTGGACTCAGGCCATTTGTTTACCAATGGAATGTTAGCCCTGGAAATGACAGCATATTTTCAATAGTGCCTCCGGTCGGTGTAAACTCATACATCGTAAATGTTACCGACATGTGCCAATTAACCCAGCGTGATACCACAATAATCACGGTTCACCCAAAACCTGTTGCCCATGCTGGTACAAATATGACTATCCCTAATGGTACAAGTACAACTTTAAATGGTGTTGCAAGTGGTGGATATGGAAATTACAGTTATTCATGGACATCAAATCCTCCCGGGTTCATATCCTCTCTGCCAAATCCATCAACAGGAAATTTAACCGTAACGAAAATTTTCCTGCTGGTTGTTACAGACTTACTGAGTGGTTGCCAAAGTGAGCAATCTCTGGTTATTGTTGCAGTTGCAGGTGGCCCTTTGTCAGTAAACCCGGTAGCAGAACCTTCCTCAGTTTGTTTTGGTTCACCATCTCACCTCTATTCGCTTGCAGGTGGCGGTTCCGGTCTTTACACTTATTCCTGGACTTCCAATCCCACTGGTTTCACTTCGACGCTATCAGACCCGGAAGTGGTTTCAACAGAGAACACAACTTTTACTGTAGTTGCCAATGATGGGTTTAATCAGTTATCCGGAAGTACGGATTTAATAGTAAATCCTTTACCTGTTATTCATTTAGGCCCCATAGATTCAACAGTTTGTATCTATGATTCGGTGAGATTGGATGCAGCAAATTCAGGATCTACTTACTTTTGGTCAAATGGTTCCAATGCAAAATATATTACTATTTCCTCAACAGGTATTGGATTTGAAATTCAAACTTATACCGTGTGGGTTACAAACGGGAATTCCTGCATGGATTCTGCTACTATTAATGTGGTATTTTCTTTTAGTAGTTGTGTCGGGGTTGATGAGAA
>CAIWTA010000154.1 GCA_903915465.1 uncultured Bacteroidales bacterium
AAATTCTTCGGAACCCTTTACAATACATATGCCTTCTTCGCGCTGTATGCCAATATCGACAGGTTTACTTTTGCTGAAGAAGACATACCGCTGGATCAGCGCCCCGAACTCGACAGGTGGATCTTGTCGGACCTGAATTCCCTGGTCAAAACGGTTGACGATAATTATCACGACTATGAGCCTACCAAAGCCGGAAGGGCCATTTCTGATTTCGTGGACGAACACCTCAGCAACTGGTATGTACGGCTGTCGCGCAGGAGATTCTGGAAAGGTGATTATTCCAAAGAGAAGATCTCCGCTTACCAGACTTTGTACCATTGCTTAGAGACCATCGCCAGACTCGCATCTCCGATAGCTCCGTTTTTTATGGAGAAGATTTTTCAGGATCTCAATAACTCCACTCACCGGTCAGCAGCAGAATCTGTTCATCTGACAGAATTTCCAAAGGTTGATCTTTCAATCATCGATAAACCTCTGGAAGAGAGAATGGAGCTGGCACAGAAGATTTCATCCATGGTGCTCTCTCTTCGGAAAAAGACGAGCATTCGCGTCAGGCAGCCACTGAACAAGATTTTAATTCCCATTAATGGGGATTATATGAAAGATCAAGTTGAAGCTGTGAAGAATCTCATCCTTTCTGAAGTCAATGTAAAAGAACTGGAATACCTCATGGATACAGCGTCTATCCTTGTAAAACGGGTAAAACCTGATTTTAAAAAACTTGGTCCGCGATACGGTAAGCTGATGAAACAGATCAATGAAAAACTGGCCGGCTTTACACAGGAAGACATCAGTAACCTGGAGAAGAATGGAAAGTGTGTGCTTCTCATCCAGGAACAAGAAGTGTTTATCGAGCCCGCAGATGTTGAGATCATTTCAGAAGATATTCCGGGCTGGCAAGTTACAAATATGGGAAACCTGACAGTTGCCCTTGATATTAAAATTACGCCTCAGCTTTGGGAAGAAGGAATCTCCCGTGAATTGATCAACCGGATACAGAATCTTCGTAAAGAACGGGGATTCGAAGTTACAGATAAAATAATTGTGATGTTACAGAGCCACGATGAAATTAATTTGGCTATTCAAAATAATTTAGCGTACATTTGCACTGAAACTCTGACACAATCTTTTGAGATATTAAATATAATTGAAGCTTCTGACAAAGTTTCAATTGATTTAACAGATTCTATATCAACTGTTTTGTTAATCCAAAAGGTTGACGAATTAAAAACGACATAAAAACAATTTGTGTCGTGTTTTATTTTAAGCGAAAATAGATTTGGCGTTTCTTATTGATCTAATAAAACTATAACAAATGAAAAAAGAATCAGCAGCTCAGGCTAAAAAGGAAGTGGGAATTGTCGAAAAGGTTAAGACACATTATACGGATGAGGATTTGAAAGAATTCAGAGAGATCATCTTAAAGAAACTTGGGAAAGCTCATAATGACCTGAATTTACTTACGGAATCATATACTACCGGGAATGACCATGATACGAACGACACTTCGCCTACTTTCAAGGTGCTCGAAGAAGGATATCAGGTATTTTCAAAAGAAGAAAACAGCAAATTCGCCGCCAGACAGTCAAAATTCATAAAGGCCCTGGAGAATGCACTCGTGCGGATTGAAAATAAAACATACGGGATCTGCCGTGTCACAGGAAAACTAATTTCCAAAGACAGGTTACGTATTGTTCCCCATGCAACATTAAGCATCGAGGCAAAACGTCAGCAAACGAATGTTGTTGCGCCACAGAAACCAGCACAACCGGAATTTCATTCCTTGTAAGCCGGCCAACGTTGCTATCCTGAGAATCTTGAAAAAAGCCGTTGTCATCATTTTTCTGATCCTGCTCATTGATCAGGTCGTTAAGTTTTTGGTGAAAACCAACCTCCATATGGGGGAAAGCCAGAGCATCTTTGGCAACTGGGCACTTATCCAGTTCACAGAAAATGAAGGTATGGCTTTTGGAATGAAACTTGGCGGAAGTTTTGGCAAGCTTTTTCTCAGCCTGTTCCGGATCATTGCTGTCGGGATCATTGGCTGGTGGCTTTATAAGATTACCAAAGAGAAAAACGCCAGCAGCGGTTTGATCATCAGCATTGCGTTGATCCTGGCCGGAGCACTGGGTAATATCTTAGACAGCGCGTTCTATGGATTAATTTTCAATGAAAGTTCTTACATGCAAGTCGCGGTACTTTTTCCCCCGGAAGGAGGCTATGCCGGGTTTCTTCATGGGAAAGTAGTGGATATGTTTTATTTTCCTGTTATCCAGACACATTATCCTTCCTGGTTTCCCTTTTATGCCGGAGAGGAATTCATATTTTTCCGACCCATCTTCAATGTCGCTGACTCCGCAATAACTGTGGGTGTCTTTATGCTGATTATCTTTCAGAAAAAATTCTTCCAGAAGAAAGATAATCCTGAATCTGTGAAGACAGTTGAATAGTATTCTTCCCAGGCAAAAACAATAAAACCCCGACTTTTATTTAACACGGATTGATTTTCCAGCCCTAAGATGAGTGCTTGATTTCATCTTGTTGATCGAACACAATTCCTTCACGCTGACATGGTATTTTTTTGCAATCCTCCCCAGAGTATCCCCGCTTTTAATTTTGTAATAAACAGCTTTTCCATCATAATCGGAGGGATAGAAAATATTCTTTGTAATAGGGATTGTTGAAGAAATTAGTTTCTTGTTATCAAAGTCGATCATCTTCAGGGGGTCCAAAGGAACATCCTTGTAACGGATTTCAAAATGCAGGTGCGGTGAGCGACTCCGCCCGGTAGACCCTCCTAATCCGATCAGATCTCCACACCTGACAATCTGGTTCACCGTGACCTTAAGTTTTGAGAGATGTGCATAATAGGTTTCAACCCCATTATAATGACGGATGACAACAAGATTTCCAAATCCACCGCGATTGTACTTTGCATATCGTACTACACCGTCAAATGCAGATCTAACGGAATCTCCCCGGCAAAGAAAAATGTCAAGTCCTTTATGGTTATATGTAAACCCACGGAACAATCTTCCATAAACAGGCAGGGCAAAATGTCGTCCATTATTAACCAGTGTAAGTAAAGTATCCTTGATAGAATCCCGTTTACTGGCTCCCAGGTAAGCAAATACCTGGTTATTGATCCATTCGTGGCTGAAAAGCCCGGTAGAATCTTCTTCCTGAGACATTAATACCGGTTCATTTTCCAAGTATTCCCATGTGTAATTCTTGTAAAGAATAACAGGGCCATTGGCAGTTTCAACAGTATCGACAACGACAGAGACATTGCGTTGTGATAAACCGAAAAGGGGAAAGAAAAGGATGCAACACAAAAAGAAAAAATACCTCATCAGGTGATCATCATTTCTGGATAATTCATTTTATTTAAGTTCCGCAAATCTAAGGTAAAATGATAACCCGTAAAATAAAAAATTATTATACATGATGGACTTATTTTATCTTTGTACAAATTACCGGCTGAAGAATTATGAAAAATAACAAAGTTGGCAGAATAGCCCAGATCATTGGTCCTGTTGTGGATGTCGCCTTCGATGAAGAGGGCAGTTTGCCAAATATTTATGATGCTCTTGAAGTGAAAAACAATGACGGGAACACAATAGTTCTCGAATGTCAGTATGATATCGGAGAAAATAAGATTCGAACCATTGCCATGGATTCCACTGACGGGTTGCGCAGGGGTATGGATGTTGTGGAAACAGGTGGCCCGATTTCGATGCCAACCGGGGATCAGATCCGCGGCCGGCTTTTCAATGTAATTGGGTTGCCCATCGATGGATTAGGTGCAGTAACTTCTGCGCACAATTATCCCATTCACAGGGATCCTCCTAAATTTGATACGCTGTCTACTTCCAAAGAAGTTTTGTTTACCGGAATCAAGGTGATAGACCTTATCGAACCTTATTCAAAAGGAGGGAAAATAGGCTTGTTTGGTGGTGCAGGTGTGGGAAAGACCGTCATCATTATGGAGATGATCAATAACATTGCTAAGAAATATGCCGGATTATCTGTTTTTGGTGGTGTAGGTGAAAGGACGAGAGAAGGAAATGATCTGCTTCGCGAAATGATCGAATCTGGTGTAATCCGCTATGGTAAAGCATTTTTGGAAGATATGGAAAAAGGAGGCTGGGACCTCTCGAAAGTGGATCGTGAAGAGTTGCTGAAATCGCAGGCAACGCTTGTGTTTGGCCAGATGAATGAGCCGCCCGGTGCACGTGCAAGGGTTGCCCTTTCAGGGCTGACGCTTGCAGAATATTTCCGCGATGGTGATGAGGAGTCGGGTGGTCGTGATATTTTGTTTTTTATTGATAATATCTTCCGTTTCTCACAGGCAGGTTCCGAAGTCTCTGCATTACTGGGCAGAATGCCTTCTGCTGTAGGGTATCAGCCGACGCTGGCAACGGAGATGGGAATTATGCAGGAAAGAATCACTTCTACCAAACGGGGATCCATTACGTCAGTTCAGGCAGTTTATGTTCCGGCCGACGACCTTACAGATCCTGCTCCGGCAACTACTTTTGCCCACCTGGATGCCACCACTGTGCTAAGTCGTAAGATTTCTGAGCTTGGGATTTATCCTGCAGTTGATCCACTCGATTCCACTTCGCGAATCCTATCACCGGATATCGTTGGTGAAGAACATTACAGGACAGCACAGAACGTAAAGAAAATCCTCCAGCGGTACAAAGAACTCCAGGATATCATTGCAATTCTCGGGATGGATGAGTTGTCGGATGAGGACAAGCAAATCGTTCACAGGGCACGCCGTGTGCAACGATTCCTTTCCCAACCCTTTCACGTGGCTACTCAGTTTACAGGTATTCCCGGCGTTTTTGTCAACATTGATGATACGATCAAAGGGTTTAATATGATTCTTAACGGCGAAGTGGATGAGTACCCGGAATCAGCATTCAACCTTGTTGGAACTATTGAAGAAGCCATTGAAAAAGGGAAAAGAATCCTGGCAGAAAATAAATAATACAAAAGTTCATGACGCTCAACATCATTTCCCCGGATAATGTCCTCTATATAGGTGAAAATGTACACCTGGTTCAGCTTCCGGGAATTGATGGATCTTTTGAGATAATGAACAACCATGCACCTCTGATCTCTGTCTTAAAAAAGGGGAAAATTAAAGTCGTTAACAAAGGTGAAACTCCCCTTCTCTTTGATGTCAATGGCGGAGTGATTGAGGTTCTCGACAACAAAGTATTGATACTTGCCGAATAAATGAAAAGACAAGGCCTTTGGCTTGCGCTCTTTTGTCTCCTGCTTGCCGGGAACAGTTGTTATAAAAACGAACCGATTCCTTCAGCCGGCTTCTCTTTTAGCGGGAATAATGAATTTCATTCTCCATGTAATGTTATCTTTGAGAATACATCCACCAACGCGTTTTCTTTTCAATGGGAATTTGGAGATGATTCTTCCTCCAACCTCAAACAACCCTCTCACTTATTTGTGAAAGCCGGCAATTACGAAGTGAAACTTCGAGCTTATACAGAAAACGGAAAAGAATGGGCTTCAACAATGAGGTTGGTCAGAATAAAGCCACCCCCGGGGTTGTAAAATGACAAAAAAAAAGACGATCCGGAAGGTCGTCTTTTTTTTGTTAGTAATCAATATGTTAGAAGAATTTCGCCCTTGAATCCTTAATAGTAGCTGTCTTTTTTATAGCCTCAAAAAGACTGTTTGTAACACGGCTTGCGAAACCGCTCAGAAGTTGATTTTTTATAGCAGTATAATCTTCCTGCTTGGGTGGTTCGTTTATGTTATCAATAACAGCAACGTAAACGTTATATTTTCCGGTGAACGGTCCTTCAATTGTACCTTTTTTCAAGGTAAAGAGCAACCCGGAGACATCCCCGTCGCGACCAATTGCAGAATTGCCAAATCCGCTAAAAGCCAGAACGGCAGTATCAATTTTAGTTCCGTATTCATTGGCCAACGTATAAAGGTCTTTTGTTGTTGTCATTGATTTCCTGATCCGGTCTGTAAGTAAAGCAAGTTTCTTTTCATTCATGACTCCCTGCTTGATCTTATCTTTCATCTTGTCGAGGGGCATAAAACCCTTATCGGTAATTCCTGTTAAGAGTGCCACGACATATTTTCCAGTCATATCAAAGACTGGAGAAATTTCACCAATCTTCGTGTTTTCGGCATAGGCCCAGCGTACAATTTCCCTGGCGGAAGTCAATCCCTGGATAAAATTATCCATCTCCCGGATGCTCTGTGCTGTTCGTTTAGAAAGGCCTTTAGCCGTTGCAGCTTTATCAAATGCGTCGGCCGTCGTATTTTGTCCTGCAAAAGCGCTCGCCTTCAGGTATGTGTCCTGAAAGGTCTGGTTGCTGGGTTCGATTTTCCGTTCCAACACTGCCACCTGAGCCTTTTTTATGGGTTTACTTTTGTATGTCAATTTGAAAATAGAGTAGCCAAGTCCTGTTTCGATTACTTTAATGCCATTCTTCGGATCATTTGGTTTCAATTTTAACCCTTCATCGTAAAACAATGCAAAGTTCGCTTCTCCATCAACGATAGCTTTTATGTCACCACCATCATCTTTTGCATTTGGGTAATCTGAATATTTTTGCGCAAATTCTTTGAATTTTTCAGGAGATTTCTTGAGAATGACAAATAAACTGTCAGCCCGTTGTTTGGCTTGCTCTTTGGTTCTTGTTATAGCCTCATTTTTAAGCGGACTTCCTGCAAAGGATATAAGCACATGGGTAGCTTTCATCGTATCAGGTCTTTCTTCTGTTGCTAATATTTTTGCCATGTACCAGGTTGAGTTGAACTCAAAAGGTGGAATAATCGTGCCGGGGGGTAATGAAAAACAGACTGAATCTAATTTCCCCGGAAGCGTACCTTTCTTTTTAAAGGTGCTGTCGTACTTTTTATCCGAATTAGCTTTTGTGAAATTGGCAACATCAGGGCTGGTCAAAAAATCTTTATAAAGGCTTGCAACGTCTTCAGCGATTTTCTTACGATCAGTATCAGAAGGATTTACATCAAAAACAACATAATCAGCATCTCGTGTTGCCTGGTCCTGCAAAAAGAAATTTTTATTCTTTTCATAATATTGCTGATAATCAGCATCCGTCAACTTTACTTCCGGATCCTTGATAAAAGAAGCTGCTGCGGCAATCGACCTGACATTAAGAGTGGGGGTTTGATTTATGTATTCCTTATGCAGAAAGGCTTTAGGAACATAATATGCTTTTGAAATGAGGTTGTTGAACTTTGTTTGAAGACGGTCGTCTTTTATAGCTTTTTCAAAACGGAGCCATTGATCTTTATTTTTGGGTTCCATCTTGTCAAGATTTTTCAGATAATTGAGCACTAACGCCTGGTCATAAGCGCCGGTTTTCGGATCTTTAAAATATTGTAAGATGAAACGATGTGGGTTTTTACCCTGTACCTGATCGAAAAGCTCATCCGGGCAAACAGTCAATCCAAGTTGGCTGTATTCGTTTCCCATAAGCAGTTCCTTCACCAGATTATTCCACGTACTCTGGCGGATATTATAAGTTTCTTCGTCGGTGACTTTCTCGGTTTGAGTATTATCCTTCTGCATCTGGATCATCTCTTCCACCTTCGTGCTGAAATCAGTATAAGGAATGACTTCCCCGTTAACAGACCCGATATCATTGGTCCCTTTGTACCTTTTTTTACCAAAGTCGCCGATCACAAATGCTGCAATAGCAACCCCGACAAAAATTATAACAAGACCTGAATGTTTTCTTATTCTTCCAATTATTGCCATTCTTATTGAATTTTAAATGAAGGTTGCAAAACTATGAAAATTTCCCGAAACCACCAAAGAATCAGGCAAAATCAGATAGAATCTTTTTTCACGACCATCTGGCCGTGTGGATTGAGAATAGAATAATCCGTAAAAGACTCGTTTGATTCAAGGCCGTCACCAAAGAGGATCATATTGTTGGTGGTGATCTTTACACTCGTTTTTGAATAGATCTTCCGTTTGTTTTCATCCCAGATTAAATGTTCTGTATTCAGCTGTTGCTTTTTTAATTCATTCCGTACCACCACATTCCCCCTTGCTTCCATGATTCGGGAATAATCTTTTCGGTTTCCATAATTCCCGGAGATTGTCGTTTCCACGTTCATCGCCGAATCATAAATGCATACCTTAAATCCTTTCGGGAATTCCATATATGGATCGGTACCCGGATAGCGATTTAACAATATGCTGTAAAGTTTTGCCTGGATTTTTCCGGAATCGCTGAAAGTCACTTCTATGTTTTTGGCCATCATTCCTGGTACTGACTTGGATTGCTCCAGAATACTCGCAGTTTCTGAATCATTCCCGCAGCCGGTAAGCATCACAGCAACAAAAAACAGAAAAAAAAAGAAAACGGGATCAGGATAAATGGCGTTTTTCAAGGCTAGTAATACTTGCGTTTTACAAACCATTTTTCATAAATGGAGAAGCCAATGATAAACTTAAAATAAGATTCCTTGATCAGGTTGGCCTCCGTTGTACCCCTTGTACCCACTTGTGCACCGAGGTTAAGCATGGTTTTCATTCCGCGAAGTGGCAACCCAAATCCGATACTGAAGGCATATTCATTCAAATGTTTTCCTCGCAACTGAAGGTAGGTACTGTTATAAAGGAAGCCCAACCTGTACCGGATCCTTTTCAGATAATTGGTGTAGCTGTTGATATTTGGAAGAAGTTCTGCCCCGGCATTCACCTGGAAACTGTTTACTAATGAATCGCTGAGATCAAATGCTTTGAACTTTTTCCAGTTTTGCCATTTAAAATCTGCTCCTACAAGCCACTTGTCGGGATTCTCACACGAAAGGCCCAGCCCAAACATGGCAGGAATAAGAATCGTCCCTTTATATCCTGCAGTTTTGAGGATCGTGTCTTTAGGATACTCCGCACCATCACTGCTCAGGAAAAAAGTCTGTGCGATCATGTCAGCCTTGGCGCCAATTGCCGTGTTCGTGCTAAAAACAGCACCGGCAGTCATACGGATATCTTTCTTCAATTTGAATTGATATTGTAAGCCGTAAGTAAAGTACATATCACTTATTGTGACATAATTATCCTGTTTGATGTTGCTGAAGTAAATTGAATCCGGGAAAATGGCCTTTGCTTGTCGCAGCATAGAACCAAACAGATAGGAAGCATTAAAGCCAATGGAAAGATTTTTATAAATTTTGAATCCATTTCCCCAATACAACCGGTTAATCCCACCAGATCCGCGATAAACCCTTATAATATTTCCAATCCCCGCCACTTCATCAATGTTAGCAACATTATATCCAACTTCGCTGAATGGGAGTAATCCAAAACTTGTTCTCCACCATTTGGTTACAGGTAATCCAAAAACCAGATAACCCACTGTGGCGTAATTCCGCGAAGCTGATTGGAGATTTGAATTCAAAGTGACCAATGTGGCCATCGCTCCACCTTCGAAGAGGAACGAGGTAGAATCAAATGCTGTGTAAGACGCCGGGTTGGAATAATTGACATGATATCTGCTGCGCAGGGCCAATCCGATCTCTCCCATGGAAGAATTCCAGGCATTGTTGTTGTCGCTCAAATCCCCGATACCAAACCGTGAATAGGGTGATGCAATCTGGATTTGTCCCTGGATAAAAGTGGAAGAAAGAAGAATAAAAAACGAACAGAGAAAAGGGTATTTAAGGTGTTTTATTGACATTAAACAGTAGGATTTGATGGAGTCCGGCAAGGACAATATTTGTGACTGCAAAGATGCTTATTTTTAGTCGTTTGACAAAATAATTCAAGTCTCCGCCACTGAGAATTATATTCAATTCAGGGTATTGAGCGATAATTTGTGTGGCAAACGCTTCCATCTCTCCAACAATTCCATTGATAACCCCGGATAAAATCGAGTTTTCGGTATCATTACCAAGGATCTCTGCGGTTTCCTTATACTCAACTAACGGAAGCTTTCCTGTAAAAGTATGCAATGCTTTGAATCGCATCTTCATTCCAGGAGAAATCGCTCCTCCAAGGTATTCTCCGGAAGGATTTACAAAATCATAAGTGATTGCAGTTCCGGCATTAATAACCAGAACCGGCTTTCCGGGAAAACAGAAAGCTCCTGCAACTGCTGCTGCAAGCCTGTCTTTTCCAATGGTTTCAGGTGTCTTGTAGCCATTGTGAATGGGCAACGGTGTCGAGCAATCAAGTATCAATGTTGGAAATCGTGAAACAAGAAATTCATCAATGGAAACAGAATGATGAATTACAGAAGAGAGGATACAGCTGGTGATTTCGGGATGGTTCTCAATAAAATCACGAACGGTTTCAAGTGCAATTTCCGGATGATGTTGAAGAAACACCAGGTTTCCTGCATCAAACAAGGCGATTTTTTTACTGGTATTCCCAAAATCGAGGACAAGTTCCATGGTTCCATAAAAAAAGACCAGGCGAAGATAAGAAAAACCAGCAAAGCGAAGGATGCCAGCTATATGATCTTAATTCCGAATTTTAGTGAAATAATAATGGCAGCGGAGATGACAAGGCATGAGATGATCCATTTCCAAGGAATTTTTATAGTCCGTGGTTTGTAGTCGAACTGGATTTCCGGATACATTTGGCCCCGCCACATCAATGGCAGGATAAGGATAACCATGCAAATTTGCATGACAGCAAGCTTCAGGAGAATCTTGGGAAGGAGTGTCACAACGATAATCGGAAGTCCAATGATACAAGGAATCAGGATCTGGCTGACGACGAAAGGCATCCGAGTCCAGTCAACCAGCTGGTTGAAATACATCCTGCTTGAGTGAAGGAAAAGAGGCACGAACAAGAATCCCAGCAGAACCATAGAGATCAATGAAAGTGATGCTGCCAGGTTGTCGAAGAAATAAGAATCGAAAATATAGCCGGTAACATACCCGAATCTCATGAAAAACAACCAGGAGAAAAGCATTCCGCTGAAGAAATAAGTGAACGCATGACAGATAAACCAGATCAGGAATAACCTCAAATAACCAGACAGGTTTATTTTACGGCTGCGATCTTTTCCCATTTCCTGCTCCTTGTATGTTTGTCTTTTCAGTTTACCCACAAAAAGGTTTGTAAACTTCCGAAAAACCCTTTTGAAACTGAATTTTATGCGTTTCATGTTTAATAACCTGTAAGAGAAAATCGCAAGAATCAGGCATGCTACTGAGGCTGAAGCAAAGACAACGATGATTTCGATCAGGGTCCA
Organism: uncultured Bacteroidales bacterium; assembly: GCA_903915465.1. GTDB lineage: Bacteria > Bacteroidota > Bacteroidia > Bacteroidales > FEN-979 > FEN-979. The sequence goes on from CAIWTA010000154.1 coordinate 11,235, forward strand.
TTTATTCATAATCACCTGGCCTTCAACAATTGATTTTATGGTAAAATGATATTCAGTAATGCCGTAATAGAGTACGGTCTGGATATCAAACCAATGACAAACCACGCCGGTGATCAGTTGCGTAAGAAAATGAACTACATAAAATGCACAGAGGAAAAGAACCAGTGAGTTCAGGGAAATAATTCCGTACTCTTTGGTAAATATCACAGAGTATTGTTTCCACTTGGTTTCACGGAGGTAGGCAATTTTGGCTTTCATTGGTATGCGTTCACCAACTTTGGGAAACAACCGCTTGAAAGTCAGGTCATCCTTCATGTCGTCAAGCCGCTGCCCAACTCTTACGGATAATTTTGGTTTTGGGATTTTTTCTTTTTTGATACGTGGGAGAAAGACGTCGTCTTTGTATTCTTTTAAACGGGATTTTATCCTGCGCCCCAAGGGTTCATGTTTTATTCTTCCGCGTTTGAGACGTTCGGGCGGAGTAAATTCTGTTTTGAATTCTTCAAACCGGGATTTAAGTTTGGCAGATAACGGTGGACGGCCTGGTTTGCGGTGTTTGTGTCCTTTGGACCCAATGAAAAATCTCAAGATCGATTGAAATCCGGAAATTATTTTAGAAAAAAAAGAAGGGGTATTTGATTTTTTACGACGGCGATTGTGACTCCCGGGTCGCCGTTCATGTTGTTGTTCATTTTGATTGTCGGATTGCAAAACCATGCGATACGCGTTTTCAGTGTAGTTTCATTTTATCTTAACCGTTAGATGAAAGTGATATTCTATAATTCTGTTCATCTGATAGCTTGTCGCAAAAATAGGCAAACTTCCTGACAGTGAAAGAGTGAAAACGAATAATGTTGGCTAAGCAATGGATAACTACCAATGAACAGGTACTTTACATCGTGAATCTCAATAGTTATCTGTGAATCAGTGAGAGAATTTTTTTAATTTAAAAAAATATCTTATTTTTGCACACCCAAAAGGCGTCGTAGCTCAGATGGTAGAGCAGAGGACTGAAAATCCTTGTGTCACTGGTTCAATTCCAGTCGATGCCACGAAGACAGATCCGAGATCTGAAATGGTGAAATGGTGAAACCCGTTTCACCATTCTGTTTTTTACACTTCACCATTTCGCACTTCACACTTCGCCATTTATTCTGTGGAAGAATTGTGGAAGTTTTA
>CAIWTA010000155.1 GCA_903915465.1 uncultured Bacteroidales bacterium
ATCGTTTTGGATAGGCTTTTTCTATTTAGGATTTCAAGATTAATGCTTTTCGTCCGCTTCCTTCTCTTTATTCACTGGTGTGATCTTTAAGATATCACCATTGGGAGAGAACTGGATTTCATTCCTTTCCTTGCCTTTCTTTATCTCTATCTCATAGATTAATTCCTTGTCTGGGGTTTCAACTTTGGCTATTTCTGAAATCCAAAAGCCAGTAAAGTTCTTGGCTTCTGAAGCCGAGACTTCTTTTGGCAGATCGGATTCTTTCATTTCAGTTTCAGTTTCCAGCCACTTGCCTGTTGCATCGAAATTGGCAGACATCTCAACTCCTTTATCTTTGAAGTTGATCTCATAATCCTTCTTTTCCATCTCATATTTGATGTCTGTTGCGGTAGGGAACTTTTTTGCAAAGGCTTGTTTTACGGGTGCTGGAACTTTATCTGGTGTGATCTTTTGGCTATAACCCATTAAACTGATCAGCAAACATGCTGACAACACAATAACTATCTTTTTCATGGTTTGAATATTTTATATTTTGAAAAATGCATTAACTCTATACTAATGAAAGAGTTAGTTGCCTCGGAGGGTGAAAAACAGAACCGAGATCAGTACCGGTGAAGTTTTCGGTATATGGAATATAGGAGATGCTTTGAAGTGGCTCAGGTTGAATCTCTATTATTGTTGTTACTGTATAAAATGAAATGGTTGCACTGACCGTGATCAAATCGATTGGTATTGGATGGCATTCTTTTTCGAATGGCTCATCAGGGGGGTCATTAGCATCCTCAGGTGGAAAATATGGATCGAGCAATTCTTCAGCCAGAAACTCATCAAAGGAAGTCGATCCATTCATCTGAACAAATACATCGTACAAATTTGATAGCTGTGATGTAAAACCAAAATCACCTTTGGGTAGGAGCGCTGTACCCACAAAGAAGTAAATTGACAGGAATATTGAGAATACCTTGATCATTGGATCAAAGGTAACATTAATTATTTCCCAAATCATGATGAAGTGGTATGTCTTTCACAATCATCAAACTCAATATGTGGTTATCCGCAGGTTGTCGCTATTCTTATTAACTTTACAAAAAAATTATGAAAAAGTCAACCCTTGTTTTATCGTTTTTGATGCTGATTAGCATCATCACAACATTTGCACAAGTCAGCCATTCCGGATACAAAATCGCCAATAAGATTCACCTTGATGGTGATGGAGGATGGGATTATCTAACCATGGATGTTGCAACATCCAGATTATATATCTCTCACGGAACGATTGTTCAGATTTTAGATGTGAACGAGAAAAAAGTTGTTGGGACAATCCCCGATACGAAAGGTGTTCATGGTATTGCATTGGCAAGTGACCTCAATAAAGGATTTATCAGCAACGGCAAAGATACTTCGGTAACTGTCTTTGACCTGAAAACGATCCAAGTCATTACAAAAATAAAAGTGACCGGAAATAATCCGGATGCCATACTTTATGATCCTTTTTCACACAGAGTTTTTACATTTAACGGGAGGAGTTCCAATTCCACGGTGATTGATGCAAAATCAAATAAAGTGATCGGAACCATCGTACTTCCCGGCAAACCTGAATTTTCTGTCACTGATGGGAACGGAAAAATCTATGTTAATATTGAAGATAAAAGTCAAGTGTGTTGGATCAATCCAATGACGTTAATAGTTGAGAAAACATGGTCTGTTGCACCCGGTGAAGAGCCAAGTGGATTGGCAATAGACATTAAGGATCATCGATTATTTGCAGTTTGTGGTAACAAGTTGATGATCGTTTTAGATGCTGATAACGGGAAGGTAGTTTCCAAATTAACCATTGGCGATAGAGTTGACGGAGTTTCATATGATCCAGCTTTAAAACGGATTTATAGTTCTAATGGTGAAGGAACAATGACTGTTGTACAAGAAGAAAATAAAGACACATTTAAAGTATTGGAAAATTTCCCAACTCAAAAAGGAGCAAAAACGATAACAATAAATCCCAAAACACATAAGCTTTATTTATCTACCGCCGAATTTGATGCAACTCCCGCAGCAACAACAGAGAACCCTCGCCCTCGACCACCAGTCAAACCAAATACATTTATTATCCTTGAAATAGAACCGATGTAATTTCTTGTTGAATCTATAATGAGTTGAAATAATATGAAAATCTTTTTTCTTCCAATTCTTTTTCTATTCCTTATCCAAATTGCTGTATTTGCCCAAGACATGGGCATTAACACAAAGCTATCTGCGTATGCTGTAGGCACTAAAACTCCTAACGATGAAGAAGGTATCAAAAGTCCACTATGTGGGGGCGTAGAACGCTGGGATGTAAAAGTACTGACCGATGCTTCAGCTTCGCTGGTTAACTATACTCCAAAACCAACCACAATAGATTCGCTTATAAATATCCCAACCTCTCCTGATCCAAATAACCCACGGATTCAAGGAATAGAATATCAGACGTATAAGATTAAGTGCAACATCACAATAAAGAAAAATGAAGACGACAACGATTACCATCTGGTTCTAAAAGATGGGACTGAAACAATGATAGGTGAAGTTCCTGACCCCGTTTGTGCTGTTGCTTCATCATCTGCACACGTGAATGAATATATTGCCGCACGCAACTGGGTAAATATGCATATCGGCATATTCCCAAATTCAAATGTAAATCTTGCTCCAGTTGACATCACGGGGGTTGCTTTCGTTGATGTTCCGCACGGACAAACAGGAGCTGCTCCAAACCAGATGGAAATTCATCCGATACTCAACATTCAATTTTCATCCAGTGCTGGCATAAACGACACTAGGAATGCTCCTGCCTTCAAGGTGAGTGTGAACCCATCAGTTTTTTCGCAAGTCACGCATTTTCATATAACCTCAGATTATGAAATGTTTGGAACGTGCAGGCTTGAAATATATTCAACTACGGGGGAAAAAGAGAAAACCCTTGAAATCCCAGTTATAAGCAAAAAAGAAATTAACTACACGTTCAACCGAAACGGGTTGACAGATGGAATGTACATTTACCGTATCCTCAATAACAATGAGATATTGTGGGAAGGGAAAATCATTCTTCAATAGATTCCTGATTGGCGTAATTGGAAATATCCCTTGCTTCCAACACTTTTTTATTATTGCCAAAGATCGCGCAATTTATCATTGCCATTCCAACGTCTTTCAGGGTGCCGAAGTAATTGGGGAACATTGGATGGACAATTGGGTAGAGCCACGCGATGTACTTGTAGAAGGGCAAAGCATTCTTTAACCCTTTTGTCGGTAACATAAAGGATGGGCGAAAAGCAAATACCGTTTTAAACGGCAATTTCATCAAGTCGTTTTCAGTTTTCCCTTTAACCCGCGCCCACATCATTTTCCCCTTTTCCGTGCTGTCGGTTCCTGCCCCTGACACGTAACAAAAGGTCATATCAGAATTGAGTTTGGATAGGGTTCGGGCAAAGTTCATCGTGAGGTCATAGGTTATTTTGGTGTATTCTGGTTCCTTCATCCCGATGGATGACACGCCAAGACAGAAGAAACAGGCTTTATACCCGCTCAATTGGGATTCGATGGCTGAGAGGTCAAAGAAATCGGGGTGAATGATTTCCGTCAGTTTTGGGTGGGTTACACCGCAGGGCTTGCGGTTGATGACCAGGACTGATTCAACGGCTGGGTGCTGAAGGCATTCGTGCAGGACGCCCTCACCAACCATCCCAGTGGCGCCTGTTATGATTGCTTTGATTTTGGTGGTCATTGTAATTTTGTTTGGGAATGGATTAAAGATAGGGAAAGGATTGGCACACAAGTCGGTGCCAACCGCGTTGCAAAATAGTCTGCCGGAATAGAAGACTTTGTTAACATCCCTCCTCTTTTTGCAACAGCTTTATTTTCCTTGAAAAATATCACTTTTAAAATACTTTCCTAAAACCCTTCCTGCAGTAAAGAAGGTTCCTGCGTTCGCTCCTGAGTATTTTTTACTGTTATTATAATATATGATGTTTAATAACATACTCACAATGGGTTCGATTTTATTATCCTTTGAATAAATATCCAGGTACGTGCCAAGTTTCGGCGTATCAAAGTCTGTATATAAATAGCAAAGCCTCAGAACCATTGTGAATTCAGGTTGCACGGTTTCATTTTCATTTGTTACAATTTTGGGGATACCCGACTTTTCAATATAATCATTATAACCTTCAATGAAAGCCGGAAGGAAGGTTGACGTGGTTATTTCCCATTTCTTTTTCCATTCATCCCCTTTTCCTTCCTTTTTCGCATTCAGCTCTGAGACCTTTTTTTTAATATATACAGAATCAGGATCTCCCTTTATTCCAATGGTAAACTTTGTTTTGTCCAAAACTGCATTAAATGATTTAATAGCCGTAAGTTTTGTAACATCCCCAGACAATAAAGCAATCTTCTGTCCCTTGCTTCTAAAGGTTACCTTATAAGTGCCATTGTCTACTTCCTGGGCAATTGCATTGAAAGAAAACAGGAACATGATCATCAAAAAAAATTGAACTGGGTAGCTTTTCATTGTTTTCTCCTTTTAAGTTTGGTTATTTAATTTTTTGCTAAGGCATCTTTATACATCACGACATATTATGGAGTAGCCGGAATATATCTTCGCATGAAAAAAAGACAAGACAGTTTGTCGTTTTTATTTCAAAATCACGTATTTTACCTTAACTACATATATTTAAAATATTTACAACAAAGTTGTCAGCACTAACCCCTGACAATCAAATAGTTAAAAATTGTTATGTACTGAACCTCTCTACAAAACAAAGATATGAAAAGAATTTAGTAAAGGCTAATAATGAGATACGCATCATGCAGTATTCCATTTCCATTTATTCCTCTATTCACAAGATGAATGCTTTATGCCAATAAGAAGGTAGTTATCCAGTTGCAACTTTGAGCTGTAAGGGGAGCAGGAATGACAAGGGTTTCAGAAATTCAAACTGAAACCCTTTTTTAATTGGACACACGATTAGACACAAAACTCAACCTTGAAATCCTTTCAAATATCCTGATTTACGAAGGTTGTAGCTACGCTTTTTACTCCTTAACAAATTTCCCGACCTCAATCTTTTTATTATCGATCAGTTTGACAAGATAGATGCCACTTGGAAGAGAGCTGACATTTATTTCCACTTTCGAACCTCGCACCTGTTTTCTGATCCTTTCCTGACCAGTCATTCCATAAATTGAGATAGTCCTATTCTTGTTACTTCCTGGTTCTGACAGTTCAATGGTTATTTTTTCTACGGCCGGGTTTGGATAGAATTTTAAACTGTTTGCTTGGAGATTATCATTAATCCCAAGTCCATAACCACCATTGGTGGTTTTAAGAATGGTTCCATGATCACCCACTACATAACCTGTATTGACATTGCTAAAGAAAACGGATTTCAGATTATTCGTTGTTCCACTTGCCTGGGCAACCCAATTTGTTCCTGCATCGATGGTTTTTAGGATGATGCCATTCATGCCCACAGCATATCCGGTAGAGGTATTAGGAAAGCAGACTGAAAGAAGTGGGGTTCCCCAATCATCCAATTGGGTTGTAGTCCATGTTATACCGCCATCAGTTGTATTCAGGATTATTTTAAAACCCACATTCCCAGGTAAAACAGAAAAACCTACTGCATAACCTGTATTAGCTCCTGTGAAATAAACAGAATATAAATCATGATTTGTTTCAACCGATTCATCGCTCCAGGTGGTGCCTCCATCAGTCGTTTTCAATATGGCTCCACCATAACCCACAGCAAAGCCAGTATGGGCATCAGGAAAGTAAACAGAGTTTAAACTGTGGATTGAATCATTCAAAATAATTATCCAGTCAGCGCCTCCGTTGACGGTTTTTAAAATAGTTCCATGTGTATATACATTGGTCATATCCCCGCCTACAGCATAGCCGGTATCTGTATCAGTGAAAAATACCGAATTTAACCATAAGCTGCCTGAATAAACACCGGTCCAGGTTATCCCTCCATCTGTAGATTTATCAATAATTCCCCAGCATTGGTCTGTTCCACAAACAGAACCTGCAGCATACCCTGTATTTGTAGTAGTGAAGCAAACAGAATTAAATTGCGGAAATATAATCTGTGATGAAGCAGTCCAGGGGACACCCCCGGTGGTTGTATTTAATATTGGAGCAGGACGACCATCTCCCCATCCTACCACATGGCCTGTATTGGCATCTGTAAAAAAAACTGAAGTCAAAACAGAGTTCGTTACACTTTCCGATTTAGCTGTCCATGTCGTGCCGCCATCAACTGTTTTTAAGATCGTTCCGCCATCGCCGACCGCAAAGCCGATATTGGTATCGACAAAGAAAACGGAATGTAAATTATTGCTTGTACCGCTCGTTTGTGCGACCCATGTTGTTCCACCATCAATGGTTTTTTCTATTATTCCTCTTTTACATACTACATACCCAGTGATAGAATCGGTAAAGAAAACGGAATTTAGATTGTCAGATGTTTCGCCCGATACTGTCCATGTTGTGCCTCCGTCAGTGGTTTTCAGGATGATTCCTCCAGTTCCTGTTGGTCCGGAATCGCCAACCGCATAACCAGTATTGACATCGGTAAAATATACTGAATTTAACCCGGTATCTGGCCCATTGCTTTGTGGAGTCCAGTTTGTGCCCCCATCGGTTGTTTTAAATATTATCCCGCCATTCCCATAAATAAGAGAACCCACAGCATAACCTGTGTCGGAATTTATAAAATAAACTGACTTTAAATTAGTCTGGGGCCCGCAATCATACAGGAAATTCCATGTTGTTCCTGCATCAATTGTTTTATAAATGATCCCATTACCTCCAAATGCACCGTTCACCCATCCTGCAGCATAACCTGTATTGGCATCTGTAAAGAAAACTGAGGAGAAGTAGTTCCACCCATTTGAGGAACTAATATTAACCCAGTTCGTTCCTCCATCAGTGGTTTTTAAAATGACACCTACGGTCGATGCGTCTCCACCAACTGCGCAACCGGTATTTACATCGGTAAAGTAAACTGAGTTTAGATTACTGGATGTTCCGCTGGTTTGAGAAGTCCAGTTTGTTCCTCCATCTATGGTTTTTATAATGGTTCCCGCATCACCAACTGCATAGCCGGTATTGGCATCTGGAAAGTAAACCGCTCTTAAGGAATTGCCTGTCGGTAAAGGATTTTGTATTGTCCATTGGGCAAACGAATGAAGGCCTATAAAGGCAAAGGCGATAAAAAGTAACAGTGATTTTTTCATTGTTTCAATATTTGGAATCTGTTTCTTTTTCCAATATCCGGACACTCCCGGCAGTTAGTGGATCAAATGTAGTAACATACATTCATTTGTCTATTTTTTCTTAACATAAATTAACAACAAACTGATTGTTAATATATTAACAATTCAATTTAACCATTTATAATTAATATTGATATTTCGGCGAAAATGCTTTTGTTATTTCTAAGATTCGATTTTCCATATTCTTAAGATAATTTCCATTTGGAAGGATTTAATGGAATAAACCGTGGAGCTGGCAACACTTTGCCAGTGGTTGTTAACCTCTTCATCGGTTTAATCATTAAAGTGGTGTTGGAATCAGATTGTTCGGCCTGACCTGGTCAAAGTGAGCGTTTTTTCAATTTTTCATTTTCCTGTTTCTTTCAGCAGTCTGAATGCTTTTGACAAATATTGAAATCAACTCATTACACTCTACAAGGCAACTGTCAAGAAAATTATCCTGTTGCTGGTTATTAATCTGGCTGAGTATCTTGAGTGCAATGTATGATTCCCGTAGCTCTTTCAACGCGATCTTCATTTTATGAATAAAATCCTTGGAGGATTCAGCGCTTTTTGCTTCTCCGTAATTCAGAGCAGGAGCGGTTCCTGACCGGATGAGTTGCCCGGAAATATTTCTTACACTGACTGTTCTTGGTAAAGACTCAACCAATGTTGATATTTTTATCGCAAAGACAACAAGTCTGGTTTCAAGATCAAATGTTTTTCCCTTTTCCATCTTTTCGGTTTTTTAGTTGGTAAATTATTTCAACCATTAATCAGGAAAAGGTCAAAAGGTATGCTGCATCAAGGATTTTTTTTGAACAATCGAATATTGATCAACGAGTTCTGATTTCCGATCTTATTTCGAAAATCGTTGTTCGGATGCTCGAGTATTCATCTGAACAATCGAATATTGATCAACGAGTTCTGATTTCCGATCTTATTTC
>CAIWTA010000156.1 GCA_903915465.1 uncultured Bacteroidales bacterium
AATTTAAAAGAAAATAACCCGCCTCATGAAATTCACGTTTAGAAAATCGAGGAGTGAGCGTTAAAAACTGCGGACTGTCTGAGGAGCGGAGCGACGAGTTTCCGCAGTTTAGAGATCGACGAGGATTTTTAGTGAATTTCGTGCAGCGGTGACTTTTCTTTGGTACTTTCTTTTGGTGGAAGCAAAAGAAAGTACAATTGACCAAAAAGTTATTATTCCTGATGTTTCTCTCCGCGGTAAAAACTTTGTCAAAAATTATGCAACCGCACAAAATTCATGAATAAACCAGGGTAAATCGTTCTTTTATCATTTTTTTATATGTCAAGGTAATTTGTGGTTAACCTAAGAAAATCTATAATATGCATTTACTATTGTGACCTATTGTGGTGAAAAATAAATAATATTAGAATAGTGCATTATCGCCTACTTACGCGATTATTTCATTGAATAAACCATGACCTTGCTGTAATCCGTTTTGAAATATTTCTTTTTCCTAAACAAATAAATTTTTTAGTGGTTCATGTACAGATAATTAGCCAATTTGACTACACAATTTTTATTTGTAAACTATTTCTGGCTCACCTTTTGCTAAGACTTGTTGTACAATTCGGTTGAACTAAACCCTTCTCTACCAGGAGAGGGCAAGATTTGTATGACTTTTCTTAGGAGACTCAACATTGCTATGTTAACAACTTCTTTATTACTATCGGAAATCAATCGAAAAACAGTCTCCTTTTTCATTAGTTTTGTAACCTTAATCCTGAGTTATCGTAAAATGATATATTTGTAAGTTGTAGCAAAGGATAAAATTGGGAAAAAACATTTTTTTTTTCCAATTAATAATTTACTTTTGCAAATTAGATACATAGAATAGATGAGAGAAAATCACTTCATATATAATCAATTAATCAATTAATTGATCCCTTATATTTTCACTATTTATTAATAATAATTTAAACCATAATGTTTATGAAAAAAATTACACGATTTGCCCGGATGTTGGTAGTTCTGCTATCAATTTTCTTGCTTTCTGCGGGAGCCTGGGCACAAACGGCTCTTCTTACAGAGGGCTTTGAGGGAGGTTCGCTTCCTACTGGTTGGGTCCAGAATTTTGCTTATGGCACTACTCCTTGGACCTACGAAACTGGTGGTCATGGTGGAACACCAGCTACGGCACATGCAGGGACAAAAAACGCCCTCCTTTATTATGGCGGGTATTATGTCAAGACTGAACTCATCACCCCGGTTCTTGATTTTACTGGTTTTTCTGCCGGCAGAGTTTCTTTCTGGCAAGCCCATGCCTATTGGGCTGGTGACCAGGACTCACTTGTTGTCCTTTACCGGTCAACAGCAACTGGTGCATGGAAAAAGCTCGGGTTATATCAAAATACTCTGACTACCTGGACACAAACAACATTGACCATCCCAACCACAACTGCTACTACTCAGCTTTGTTTCAGGGGTTGTGCAAATTATGGTTATGGTGTTTGTCTGGATGATGTTCTCGTTCAGGGACTTGCCTATGGAACATTGGCAGGTCAGGTAAAAAACAGCTACACCAGTACTCCTATTACTACGGCTACGGTCACAATTGTTGGTGTAGGCAGTTATCCGGTCAACGGAACAGGTAACTATAGCGTTCCTAATCTTTTAAGCGGGCCGTACACAGTTACTGCTTCTGCTCCGACTTATGTGTCTCAAACTAAGACCGCAACTGTTATCGGGAATCAAACTGTTACACTGAACTTCAATTTGGATCCGACTCCGGGTACAATTACTGGTATTGTTACAAATGCTGCCACGGGTAGTCCGTTGGTAGGTGTAAAACTTACTTTTGGAACGGCCGCAAATGCTCTTAAAACTTATTCCACTGCAGGTGGTCTGTATACATTACCGGTTTATCCTGCAGGTACGAATTATGTATATGCTTCAAAACCTGGTTTTGATAATTTCCAATCTGCTACGCAGCTAACAATAACTCCACCGGGCACAGCCAGCCTTAATGTTGCAATGACTGAAGCACTTAATGCCCCTGGATTACCGTTTACTGCGACATTGAATAGTGGGCAGACGGCTATTAACCTCCAATGGGGATTACCGGTTGGACAATATATGCTTCTCTATGATGATGGTATTCCAGAAAACTGGACAGTATGGTCAACTTCCGGCAACAAAAATGCTACCAAGTTTTCACCAGTTGGATACCCTGCTTCAATCACAGGTGGTACCGTTAATATTGGAACTATTAACAACTATCCGACAGGAAGTAACCCATTAGTTCCATTCAAAATTGGTATCTATGATGCATCCGGAGCAAACGGAACGCCTGGTGTACAATTAGGTGCCCTGCTGGATGTTACCCCAACAGCTTATGGGTTTGTTGATTTCACATTGGCAACTCCGATAATCATCAATAGCGGAAATTTCTACATGGTGATGATCCAGGGTGGAAATGCTCCAAACGCAGCTGGTATTGCCATTGATACAACTTCACAACAACTCAGAAGTTATTCGAAATTTGGTACTGGCCCATGGTTACCTGCTTCAGGTAATTTTATGATTCGTGCTATTATCAGCGGTACCGGCGGTCCATTATTAACAGATGTTAGTAACACCAATCTCGTCACTGCAACTGCAATTCCTGGTGCCATTTATCTGAATAAACCTGGTACAGTTACTGGTTTTGAAGGTCAAGGAACAGTTATTCGTTTGGGTGGCGATCCTGAAAGTGTTACCGGCTACGAAGTATTCAGACTGCAACAAGGTCAGGTTAACCCGGCACTCTGGACACCGATTGGAACTCCTGCTACAACAAGTATGGTGGATAATGGATGGCCCAGCCTGGCTTGCGGACCTTACCTTTGGGCTGTGAAAGCTCAATATACCGGCAACCGTTGGTCAAGCCCAACCTTCTCCAATATCCTCCCAAAATGCTGGACGGCTAACGTAACTGTTAACCTTGATCTGAGCTGCGACTCCACTCCTCTTCGAAACACATGGATAGAACTCAGAGAACTTACTTATGATTCAGTTTATACATTCCTGACAACCGACAACTCTCCAAGTCATATTTTCCATAATATATGGAAAGGGAACTATAAGCTGACTGTGAGACATTTCGGATATGCAGATTATGTACAACAACCGATTTCCATCATGGGTGACATCACGCTCAATGCGGTTCTGCTTCAGACTAAATGGGCACCAACAGGATTGCATGTTGACAATCGCAGCCTGTTAGCAACCTGGAACAAACCTGTTCCAATGATCGAAATCTTTAAGGAAAATTTTGCAAGCGGGAGCTTTAATACAAATTTATGGGTTACCGCCGGTGGTTCCAACTGGGCAGTTTCTTCAGCAGATGGTAATCCTGCTCCTTCAGCAGAATTTAATTATCTGCCTCATGTAACTGCTTACAGCGAGACTTTAACAAGTAAGCTGCTGGCAGGTATTCATGCTCCGATAATGAAGCTGAAATATGATATTTTCCTGAACAATTTTGGAAATACCACGCTTAACCAAATGGCCGTTGAATTATGGGATGGCACAACCTGGCACTTGTTGAAAAACTATGACAACAGCACTGGTTCTGATATTCCATGGACTTCTGAAAATATTGATATCAGCGCCTATACTCATATCGACTTCAAAATTCGTTTCCGCGCTTATGGAGATGACAGCAATGATATCGATTGGTGGAATGTTGACAACATCCTCATCTATGGAACAAATCCTCCGGGACCGGATCCATGTCTCTTAGGCTATAATTTCTACCTGAACACCCAGTTGGATACCTATACAATGGATACCAGCTATGTAATCCCGCCGAGTCACGTTCATTATGGCACAGCTTATCATGCGTGTGTATTGGCAATTTACTCATCCGGGTTCTCAGGCACATCTTGCTTCGACTTCGTTTCGAAATTCCTCTATCCGCCAACTGACATCCATGCGCTGGCAATAGAAGATGCTGCATACATCTCCTGGAAGAAACCGGTGGTTTATGCCGACGGTCCGGATCTGGTGAGTGTTGCTCCGCGTACTAATTTCCCGGTAGCTGCCTCAGACTATTCACCAATGGTTGCCACGAGAAGTTATAATTATACCGACGCTCTGTGGACTGTTCTGTTTACATGGAACACATTTACTACAGCAGGTGGTGAATCCGGAATTGAAAATGATGCAACCAACGTTTATACAACACTCTGGGCTTCTAACGGTCTTATTAAATACGTTAAAGCCACTGGTGTTTATGTTGAGTCCTTCACTATTCCTGGTGTTACCGGTCTTCGGGATATGGCAAGTGATGGTCAGTATTTCTATGGTGGTGCCAGCGGTACTTCCATTTATAAGATGGATTTTGTTACCAAAACACTGGTTTCAACAATCTCCACTACAATCGCGGGTATCCGCCACATTGCTTACGATCCGAATGCTGATGGT
>CAIWTA010000157.1 GCA_903915465.1 uncultured Bacteroidales bacterium
AACAGTCGCCAGATAAGCAGCCTTCGATGTCTTCGGTTCCGGCGAAGCCGGAAATCTCACGAAGTGAGATAGATGAAGGCGCAGCTGTCTTGTGGCGACGAGGCCGCCCGGCCTGAGGGCAATAATAGATAAAAAAATATTGAAATTTTTAAACAGTCTGTTAATTGCGCTTGGGTTAGCACGCCTTACAAACGTGTTCCAGAGAAGGGAGTTTTATTTCCATGAAAGAAGCCAGGATGCGATGCAACCTGGCTTTCTGGGAGTTGTTTTTATCAATCAATCGGAAAAATAAACTTTTATACTTTTATGGTATCCTTTTCAAGATTACTGCGGTGGTAAAGAGCAAAACCTGCATAACTGAGAATAACAAAAAGTGTGACAAGGATCCCATCATTGCGGTCAATCGGACAACTTGTGCCCCCAGGACTGGCCTGGTTCCCGTTCAGGGAGTGACCAGGTGGAGGTGGAGCTGGTCCATCTCCAATTGCAGGATTGATCAAACACAGAGTAAATAGCGCAACGAACAGAATCAGTATTGAGCGTTGTTTTTTCATATTTTATTTCCGGAGTTACCTGGAATTCCTATTATTAGTGAATAAATACCTTGACTGTTTTTACAGTTTCATCTGTCTGAACTTTAACGATGTAATAGCCTTCCACCACATTTAACAGAACCTGGTTCAAGACTTGGTCATTCAATTTTTTTGTCAAAATCTGCTGTCCAAGAAGGTCAGTTATCATAACCTGTCCGTTATGCAATCCCAAACCACAGGAAATATAAATGGTTTTGTTAACAGCATAAATTTTAACCGGGTTTATCTCTTTTTGATCTGCGATACCGATAGTGCCTGCAAAATGCAAGAGGAAGCGGTTATGGTCATCTGTTTTCAGGCCAGAGAAAGTGTACACAGGGTTTTGCATCAGATTCTGAGAAGTACCTGATTTAAGATCTTGAAGGGTAATTGTTGCATCCGGTTGGAACGTGTTTAATTCACTGGCTGTGATGGAATATGTACCGTCAAATCCTGAAATAAATCCAAGCGGGAGGGCGGTTGAAGCAGCGCTTGGCGGAAGAGAGTTGATGGCTAATTTGGATATATCCGGTGTGATGGTATAGATCATTGGTACCAAAGTGTCCATGCTCATCAACTTGTGTGCATCAAATTTGCTATCAAAATTCTGGGTCGCCTCATTCGTGAAATAGACAAATGCCTGGTCAGAAGAATTAGTGCCGTTGATGGTCAGAACCAGGTAATTGGATAACCCTGTACTGATACTTTTATTGTAAACGCCCATACCTTCATGGGTTCTCATAGTATTGTTCAAAGTGATTGTACCCGCAGCGCCGGTGGTATGCACCATAAATCCTTGCATTGCTGGGATGTTTTTTGAACCAGTGCCAAGGTAAGTTCCACCTCCGACAGGAATACAATATTTATAGTTTGTATCTGCAGAATTATAGTAATACAAGGCATTATCCACGGTATTTTTTGTGATAAGCTCCCAGTCAAGGGCTGAAGGATAGGGGTTTCCTACCAGGTTCCAGCCTTCAGCTCCACCAGCAGCCGCGGATGTCCAAGTACAGTTAAGTGGTAATGAGGTGGTGGTTGTATTTAAAATCCCAATGAAATTTTTGGTTACATCCAATTTGTAAGAAACTAAGTATCCAGAGCCAAGGCCAAAAGAAAGTTCAAAGAAAGGGTTCCATATTGCTGACGTTTGCTTGGTATTGATCCATGTATTTGAAAGCTCATTGAATTT
The DNA here is from genome assembly GCA_903915465.1 of uncultured Bacteroidales bacterium. Taxonomy (GTDB): domain Bacteria; phylum Bacteroidota; class Bacteroidia; order Bacteroidales; family FEN-979; genus FEN-979. The sequence goes on from CAIWTA010000157.1 coordinate 1,762, forward strand.
ATAAAAATCATCAACAATATTGGGCAGGAGCATAAATTCAGGCTGAATTACCTGTCCTGTAACAGGTGATGAGAGGAAATGATATTTATGATCATAATGTGTTGTGTAGCCAACAATGTAACGTTCCACTTTTGCAGTTCCGCTTCCTGCAATGCCATTATCTTTCAAAGAACCTGTCCCGGATGCATCAGATTTAATAATAAGGCCCAGTGGCCCATTCAGTGTGAGTATCCCGTTAACGGTCAAGGATGCAGTAGAATTAATAGTAACATTGGCACCCGTTTGAACCGTCATATTAGAACATGAAACATCATTAAAAGTAGTGATAACCGGATAACGTGCCCGTCCCGTTGGAATTATAACGTTATCAGTGGATAAAGGAACTACAGAACCTGCAGGCCCTGTCCAGTTTGTTGCAGTATTCCAATCGGTACTGGTTGCTCCAATCCAGATCGGACCGGTAGGGTTAAGAAAAATATTCTGGTAGGTTGAACCCTGAAAGCAATTGGATGCGCTCATAGTTAGCGTGTTGCTGATACATGGCGAACCAAAATACTGGAAAACTTTGGTTGGGTAGGGAGAGGTGGGAAAGTTGAAAGTGAGGTTAGCCTGTGAGTTCGAAACAAAGGGAAGAGAGCATGTAATCTTGAGGCCAATATGCCGGGTTCCTAAACCGGTCTGCGCTATAATTGTTCCACTACCACAACCAGGACCAGCCTTTGGCGTAATCTTAATGCAGCCATTGGTTGCACCGGTTACCCATATTGGGGCAGCTGCTGGTTTTTGCAGATCGACAAGCTGCGAAGAGCCTGCTATAAGAGTTACCGTGATTGTCCCACCAACAGGGATAATAGAACTGCTGACCAAAACGCCGGCCTGAATGATAGAAAGTTCAAAATCCTGGGAAATGTCAGTATCCTTAAGCCATAATTCAAAGGTCATTACAGTAGGAGAGACCAGTACATCATTTTCGATGGTGTACTGATAGTCACTTAACCCAACGGCTGCAACTGGCGCATATCTTCTCTGTGCGTTTGAATCTACAAAAGCCAGCAGAATAAAGAGAAAAAGCATAGCTTTAACCAATTTTGTGAGTAGATTTCTCATAATGATTTGTTTTTATGAATAATGATACAGATGTTTTTTTGGTTTTCTATCTTATCTATATAACGATTGCTTAAAAATCAATGGTTTAAAATATTCCAATATTAGTTTCAGGTATCATGAAAAAAACTTATTTGCTCTCAAGTTAATCAGCATTGCATCTAGAGCATTAGACACAAGGCTGTTTGATAATTCATCAGTTCCAAGATAAAAATAGAAAAAGAACTTAATTCTCTATCAAGGAAAAGTTTATAGATTCGTGCAGCAGTACGAGCAAAGATAGTAAATATAATACAAATATACTAATATTTTTACAAAGTAAAGGTAAAATATAATAGACAGCTTATTATAAATAATTCACCATTTGGACATTGAGTTTTCTGCGAAAAATTGTTTTCATAATTTTATAGATAGTTTTTCGCAGGCTGGTTTTTGGTAATAAGCGTTTTTCATAGTGCACTCAATATTTGGACATTGCCTGATTATTAGCTTATAAAGTTTGATTATCAGGTGATTCAACCGGGTTATCAACTTTCCTTGCAGAATAGAGTTTCTTTGCCCCGTATCCGGCACCAAGAAGCAGCAGAATGGTTATGCCGCCATCGATTGGTGCTCCGACTGGCACATTGCCGGCCGCACCATGCTCACCGGGAACGGTGGGCGGGTTTGGGCCATCTGCATATGTGGAAAGTGAGAAGCTGGTCATGATTGCCAGCACTGTCAACAGCAAAATGAATTTTTTCTGTGATTTCATATTTTCTAAGGTTTGATTAAATTTTAATAATTCACCGGTGTTATGTTGAGGGGTCAACTAATAAAAAATTTCTTCCATCAAGATACCTCGCCTCTTAAGTAGAGGAGATTTATTAAAATGAGGTTGTCTCAAAAGTGTAATTTGAGACAACCTCATTTTAAAATTAGAATTATGGGAGCACTGCTCCAATGGCATAATCAGAATTGTTACCTGCAGATTGCAGATCGGTTCCGTCAATTAAACCATCTCCATTGATATCCTGAGGTAAATACCCGCTGCCAGCATAATCTGCAAGGTTACCAATGTCTTGCAGATCGGTTCCGTCAACAAGTCCATCCTGATTCTCATCACCAGCAAAGATCACAGCATATCCATCGAGCATAAGACCCAGGTTGTTGCCAAAAGCCTTAGCTTGTGTATCAAATGCATAGTTGATAACAGCTCCGGAAAAATCAACAGGGAGTGCTGAAGTAGTTTCGATGCTGTTACGATGCTTAATAGTTAAATAGTATGAACCGCCTTTGTCTCCAGGTATTGTAACAGTAGCTGTACCGGTTTCGCTCAATGCAACATCGATAGGTGGAGATTCAATCGTAGCATAAGTGGCTGCGTTGTGCAACTCAACAGTGATATGATCTGCAACACCAACTGGCCATTTTAATCCGGATTCATCATACGATGGGTTCAGAGTACCTGGTCCGGCATACAACCCTTCCGGGAATACATAAGTGAGGTTCAGTGTTTTTGTTAATGGTCCCTGTGGTGTTACCTGTGCAAAGGTAGTACCTACGCGTATTTCATCATATTCTGCTTTAGGTGTACCCGCACCATTTCTGATAGCAAATGAAGCAAAATTGGTAAATACACCAGTGCCGCTATTGTTTGAGACCGAACCTGCAGGTTCTGCCCCACCCAGTTCGGTTGGGTTAACCCATAAAGTAGCAACATTTGGGGTAGCCCCTCTGTCGTATTTCACAACAACAAGGTAGGTTGTTCCAAAAGTAAGATCCTGAGGAAGTTGAGTATAGGTAGGCGTTCCTCCTGAAAAATTCGAGATGCTTAATCTGTAACCAGTAGCTACAGGAGTACCCACCTTCAGAATGCCAAGTCTTGCAGCAAAAACAGTAAGGGTAGTTCCTGCTGTTTGACCAAACATCATAAAATAGTCAGTTGTGGTGAGTGATAACTGTGTTGCATCCACAACATTGATCAATGCTGAATAATAAGCAAC
>CAIWTA010000158.1 GCA_903915465.1 uncultured Bacteroidales bacterium
AGAGAGATAGCGCTGGGCGTTGCTGCGTTGGGGTGACGAGGCCCGCGCGGCCTGAGCGCAAGTATAAATAGAAGAATTGTAGATGCTTGGTTATTAATCTTTTCCAATTAGTTATATAGTAGTTTCGCGCAAAGTTTCGCAGAGGCAAAATACGTATTATCAGCATTCTGCGCAACTCTGCGATTCATCAGCGAGACTTTGCGAGAAAGTAAAAAATACTTTTTTGTCAACCCTTAATTTATATTTCATTCATTAATGTTCTATACGTGAATTTCATTAGGCGGATCTATGAAGAGTTATTTCTTTAAGTCATCCCGTCTTTGCTGGAATTTTGACTTTCGACTTTCAACTTTTAAAATACGGAAGAAACGATCTGGCGTATGTTTTCGGATATCCCGATCGTAAAATAATGCAAAACCGGAACCCCAAAGCCAATTAACTCTTTCGATTGAACTGTCGACCATTCAACTCCGACATGAAAAGCATCCTCGTTGGACTTGCATTTATTGAGTTCTTTAACAAGGTCTTCCGGAATATCAATATTGAAAACCTGCGGCAGTGTACCCATGTCCTTCAGCGTAGTAATTGGCTTTAATCCCGGAATAATGGGAACCATAATTCCTGCATCACGACAGTTTTTCACAAAGGAAAAATATTTCTGATTATCATAGAACATCTGTGTGATGATATACTCAGCTCCGGCATCAATCTTTTGCTTAAGGTATTTAAGGTCGGTGGTGACATTGGGAGATTCGAGATGTTTTTCAGGATACCCGGCAACACCGACGCAAAAGTCGGTAGCAGTAGTATTTTCCAATTCATCATCAAGGTATTTGCCACGGTTCATATCCATGATTTGGCTTACGAGGGCACAGGCATACTGGTGGCCATCCTTTTCAGGGGTAAAAACCCGCTGAGCTTTTGGAGGATCCCCGCGTAAAGCAAGGATGTTGTTGATCCCAAGAAAATGAAAATCAATCAGTGCATATTCCGTATCTTCTCTGGAAAATCCTCCGCAAATCAAGTGAGGAACAACATCCACCGCAGGATATTTGTATTTTATCGCAGCTGAAATAGCCACAGTTCCCGGGCGTTTTCTTACAATTTTCTTCTCCAGCAACCCGCTTTTATGTTTTTTATACACCACTTCCTCCTGGTGATAAGTGATATTGATGAATGAAGGATTGAATTCCATCAAAGGGGCAATCGTCCTGTAAATACCGCTGATGTTATGTCCTTTGAGAGGAGGAAGAAGCTCAAAAGAAAAAAGCGTTTTCTTCGAATTTTTGATATGATCAATGATTTTCATATTCAGTAGTTCAGGTTTGAATTTAGTAGCCTTTCCGCCAGGTCAAAACTACAACTTTTCCGCCTGGAATAATCCATAATCTGATCTTTCCCGATTTTACCTACAGCAAAATAACGGGATTCAGGATGTGCAAAATAAAAACCGCTTACCGAGGAAGCCGGATACATGGCATAATTTTCAGTCAGGGTGATATTTACGTGCTTCTCTACATCTAAAAGATCAAAAAGAATTCTTTTCTCGGAGTGATCCGGGCAAGCCGGATAACCCGGGGCGGGCCGGATTCCTGCATATTCTTCTTTCAACAATCCACTGATGTCAAGGGTTTCATCTTTTGCGTACCCCCAAAGCTCCTTTCTGACCAGCTGATGCAGGCGCTCAGCAAATGCTTCTGCAAGGCGGTCTGAAAGAATTTTTAAAAGGATCGAAGAGTAATCATCCAATTCTTTGCCATAATATCTGATCCATTCTTCAAGTCCTAAACCGGCAGTAACAGCAAAAAAACCCAGATAATCATGCACCTTTTGCTTTTTTGGCGCCACAAAATCAGCCAGGCACAAGTTGGGTTCGGATTTTTCCTTTTTTTGCTGGTTTCGTAAGAAATGGAAAGTTGCCAATACTTCCGATCCTTGTTCATTCCGGTAGATTTCAATGTCGTCTCCCATTGAGTTACAGGGATAGAATCCGATTGCTCCATTTGCAATGACCATCTTCTTTGATACGATTTCCTGCAACATGAGTTGTGCATCGTCAAACAATTTACGGGCTTCATTTCCTTTTACCGGATCATTAAAAATGCCGGGATATTTGCCGTTTAATTTCCATGCATGGAAGAAAAAAGTCCAGTCAATGTAATCTTTCAGTTCTTCAAGAGGGAAATCAGACAAATATTTATTCCCGGTAAAGCCTGGTTTGACGATGGATTCCTGTGACCAATCCAGCAAAAGCTTATTATCTCTGGCTTCGTTAATAGAAATATATTTTGTTTCCGTTTTGCCGGCTTCATATTGTTTACGCATAGCCTGATAGTGATTTTTTACTTTCAGACCGTACTCTTCCTTTTTCTCTTCGTTCATCAGGTTTGCCAATACCCCTGCACTTTTCGAGGCATCCCTGACATGAACGACCGGAAAATCATATTGCGGATCGATCTTCACCGCGGTATGGATCTCTGAAGTTGTTGCTCCGCCTATTAAAAGTGGAATGTTAAATCCCACCCGTTTCATCTCCTTTGCAACATGAACCATTTCTTCCAGCGAAGGAGTAATAAGTCCGCTCAATCCTATGATATCTGCCTCTATATCAATTGCTTTCTGTATAATTTTTTCGGCCGGAACCATGACACCCAGGTCAATAACTTCATAGTTGTTGCAGGCAAGGATGACCCCAACGATGTTCTTCCCAATGTCATGCACGTCACCCTTCACTGTGGCAAGCAAAATTTTTCCGGCAGAGCTACGCCTGATCGAGTCAGATTTAGTTTCCGCTTCGATATAGGGCATTAACTGGGCTACCGCTTTTTTCATGACCCTGGCGCTTTTCACGACCTGTGGAAGGAACATTTTTCCGGAACCAAAAAGATCGCCAACTTCATTCATGGCTGACATCAAAGGACCTTCAATGATAAGAAAGGCTTTCTCATAGTTTTTCAGGACTTCTTCAATATCTTCAGTAATATGATCAGTGATACCCCTGATCAGTGCGTACTTTAACCGATCTTCAACAGGTTTGTTTCTCCATTCTTCTTCAGTTTTGTCAGTCTTTTCTTTCTTATTCAGCGTTTCTGCAAACAGGATCAATCGTTCTGTGGCATCTTTTCTTCGGTTCAAAATAACATCTTCCACTAATTTCAGAAGATCCGGAGGAATTTCGTTGTAGACCTGAAGCATCCCTGCATTTACAATACCCATATCCATCCCGGCCTGAATGGCATGATACAGGAAAACGGAATGCATGGCTTCACGAATCGTATCATTTCCCCTGAAGGAAAACGATAGATTGCTGATACCTCCGCTCACTTTTGAATATGGAAGGTTTTGCTTTATCCATCGTGTAGCCTTGAGGAAATCCACAGCATAGTTGTTGTGTTCGTCCATTCCGGTTGCGATAGTCAGGATATTGGGGTCAAAAATGATATCTTCCGGGGGGAAGTTGACCTCTTTTACAAGAATGTCATAAGCCCGTTTACAGATACTGATTCTTCTTTCGTAAGTGCTGGCCTGGCCATCTTCGTCAAAAGCCATGACTACAGTTGTGGCTCCATAATTCCTGATATGCTTTGCTCTTTCTATAAAAACAGTTTCACCTTCTTTCAGGCTGATTGAATTCACGATTGGTTTTCCCTGGATGCATTTGAGTCCAGCTTCGATCACGGTCCATTTGGAGGAGTCTATCATCATCGGAACCCTGGCAATATCCGGATCAGATGCAACCATATGCAGGAAACGGGTCATTACTTTTTCGCCATCAATCATGGCATCATCCACATTCACATCAATAACCTGAGCGCCATTTTCTACCTGCTGCCTGGCAACGATGAGTGCTTCTTCGTATTTCTCTTCCCTGATCAGGCGCGCGAATTGCTTAGATCCGCTGACATTCGTGCGTTCTCCAATATTTATGAAATTACTTCCGTGGAAAATAGTCAGCGGTTCAAGGCCGCTCAAATGTAATTCATGAACAGGGTCAGGAATAGTTCTTGGAGCAGCTGCTTCCGCAAGCAAAGCGAACTGCCTGATATGGTCCGGTGTTGTACCGCAGCATCCACCGATAATATTGACGAACCTGTTATCAAGAAAATCCTTGATAAGAAAGGACATAAATTCGGGAGATTCCTCATATTGGCCAAATTGATTCGGCAGACCTGCATTCGGATAGACGCTTGTATAATATGGGGCTTTCTTTGAAAGTTCTTCAAGGTAAGGTCGTAATTCCTTTGCGCCCATAGCGCAATTGAGCCCGATGGAGAAAAGGCCGGGAAACGACAGGGAATAGAGGAACGCTTCGAGCGTCTGGCCGGATAAAGTGCGTCCGCTTGCATCAGCAATAGTCACCGAAAGCATGAGTGGTAAGGAGATCTCCCGGTTCCGGAAAGTGTCCAGAATGGCCATTACTGCTGCTTTAGCATTCAGTGTGTCGAAGATGGTTTCGACCAGGAGCAAATCCACACCTCCATCAATAAGGTTTTCCACCTGTTCTTTATAGGCAGAATAGAGGTCGTCAAAAGATACAGAACGGTAACCCGGATCGTTCACATCGGGCGACATGGAAGCTGTTTTGTTGGTTGGACCGATAGCTCCTGCAACAAACCTCGGTTTCCCCGGAGTCAGTTGAGAATATTTGCCTGCTGCTGCAACGGCAAGCCTGGCAGAAGTGAAGTTTAATTCAGGAACCATGGACTCCATATGGTAATCCGCCATAGAAATCCGTGTTGAATTGAATGTGTTGGTTTCGATAATATCTGCTCCGGCAGCAAGGTACTGTTCATGGATTTCGGTAATGATTTGTGATTGTGTAATAGAAAGCAGATCATGGTTGCCTTTGAGTAAGACATCTGCATTATGAAATCTCGCACCGCGGTATCCTTCTTCATCTAAGGAATATTGTTGCACCATGGTTCCCATCGCACCATCCAAGATCAGTACCCGATTCTTAATTTCATTATGGATGTTTTTGGTCATATTACAAGATCTTTTCGGATTCCATCGTATAAACCAGCATATAATCTTCTATCTTCTCATAATTAACAGTATATTCTTTTAAACCTTCCGGAGTTGTCATTCTGACTGCACATTGACCTTTCCCAACACCACCGTATTCAAAAGGCTTTACGATGATATCTTCACTAAATTCCACTTCTGGTTTTCCATATAATTTATACAAAGATTCTTTGGCACCCCAATAGATATACAGTTTCTCTAACCGGTTTTGATGTCCGACACTTTCTCTTTCTTCAGGGGAAAGAAATTTTTCCTTCACTCGTTCCACACGGTCTTTTAACGTTTCGATATCAATTCCAACAGCCCCTTCAGTACTTACAATAGCTGCAGCAAAAATCCCGGAATGTGTAACGGATAAATGATAATTCCTGTTCACAGAATGAGGTTTTCCGTAATCATCATAGAAAAGTTCCCTGGAATCTTTGTCCATCAGGTTTGAAAGTATATTCCGGTAACTCAGCCAATGCTTCTTCCGGAGGTCCGAACGGAGCGTTTCATAGTATTTCTTTTCTGTCGGGCTAAGCTGCAAACTTGTTCTCAGGCTTTCCGGGTTTTCTTCGATTTTCCAGATCCCTAAAGATGTCGTTTTTGTAAGGTGGGTTTTCCTGAATAAAGGCATTTTTATTGAATGAGAACTGAATCAGCGTGCAAAAATACAACATAATTATAAATTCATTATTTTTGTGCCCTGAATAACAAATTAATGAAGGAGTCACATATGGAAAAAGTGGAATTGGAAAAAGACCTGATGTATAAAGTTGCCGATATTTCGTTGGCTGAATGGGGACGAAAAGAAATTGAAATCGCAGAAATGGAGATGCCAGGCTTGATGGCCATTCGAAAAAAGTTTGCCGTTGGAAAACCCCTGAAAGGCGCACGGATCAGTGGATCTTTACACATGACGATCCAGACAGCTGTTCTGATCGAGACCCTGATTGAACTGGGTGCCGATGTAAGATGGGCCAGTTGCAATATTTTTTCCACACAGGATCATGCTGCTGCCGCAATTGCTGCAAAAGGTATTCCGGTCTTTGCCTGGAAAGGAGAATCCATTGAAGAATACTGGTGGTGTACAAACCAGGCTTTGAGTTTTCCCGGTGGAAAAGGTCCTAATCTGATTGTTGATGATGGTGGTGATGCCACACTTCTTATTCATAAAGGCTATCAGATTGAGAAAGATCCGGGTTTGATGAAAAAAACTCCTGAAAATAATGAAGAAAATGTCATCCTGGAATTACTCAAGCAGATATATATCGAGGATAAGAACCGTTGGCATAATGTTGTAAAGGATTGGAAAGGTGTTTCTGAAGAAACTACTACCGGCGTTCACCGTTTGTACCAGATGAAGGAACAAGGGCTGCTACTGGTGCCTGCAATCAATGTGAATGATTCTGTAACCAAATCGAAATTTGATAATTTATACGGCTGTCGCGAATCCCTGGCCGATGGCATCAAGCGTGCCACAGATGTGATGCTTGCCGGGAAGGTGGTGGTTGTCTTAGGATATGGTGATGTAGGTAAAGGATGTGCCAGGTCGATGAAATCTTATGGCGCCCGCGTTCTCGTTACAGAGATAGATCCCATTTGCGCATTACAGGCAGCCATGGAAGGATTTGAAGTTACAACGGTGGAAAATGCTTTACCTGAAGGGAACATCTATGTTACTGCCACCGGGAATAAGGATGTTATTACCGTTGGCCACCTTTCCAGAATGAAACCCGAATCGATCGTATGTAACATTGGTCATTTTGATAATGAAATTCAGGTGTTACAAATGGAAAAAATTGCCGGGATCAGGAAGATCAATATTAAACCTCAGGTTGATAAATATATATTTCCGGATGGAAAAGCCATTTATCTGCTTGCTGAAGGCCGTCTTGTGAACTTAGGTTGTGCCACTGGGCACCCAAGTTTTGTTATGAGTAACTCTTTTTCGAATCAAACGTTGGCACAGATCGATCTCTGGAAAAACAACTATACAATTGATGTCTATCGGTTGTCGAAAAAACTGGACGAAGAAGTTGCCCGTCTGCATCTTGAACAGTTGGGCGTAAAGCTGACAAAACTTACAAAAGAACAATCCGAATATGTTGGAATTCCTGAAGATGGCCCTTACAAACCGGAACATTACAGGTATTAATTTACGACTGACACGATTTACGAGTTATGATAAATTTATGAAAATGTGATTGACGAATGAAATTACAAAAAGCGTAAATCGTAAAGTTCATTCGTAAATCGTCCACTCGTAAATAGTTTCAGAAACGCTGAACTAGTTGAAAATATAGAGGAGGAACCCGTCATAGGTTGCCTGGTACTGTTTCAGAGGATAATGGGAAGGCCCTTCGAAAGGTGTACCATCAAGAAGAATAAATTTTGATTTACAGTTTGGGCAAGCTGCTGTAATTCCTGAAGCGTCAACCACTAATCTTGATGTAGTAAGATTCCAATCGTACGGACAAGCCCGTTCAAAAGCAGTAAATTCATTCACTGACTTGCGGTAAACGATGATGCCCCTATAGCCACCTGTTATTGTTTCCCATCCGTTCACCAGGTTCAGGTGAATATATTCAGTGGAATTCGGATTAAGGGAGATGCTTACAGGAACAATCGGTATTTGGGTTTGAGGATCGGTTTGAGTATCTCCTTTTTTACAATTTGCCTGAGAAAAGAGGAGGATGAAACAAAAGAAAAAGAATATAGAATTTCGCCCCTGAATCATGAAAGCATTTTTTTTAGAACGAAAGATACGGAAAAATATTATACTGCTTCTTATTCCTTTCATATTAGCATTTGACCCCCAGGGAGGGAAATCAAATCAGCATAAAGCCGAAAGGGCAAGAGCAAAAAAAGAAAAAGTTGCAAAAAGCAAGTACGAGAAAGGAGTCAGCCAACACATGAACAATCAGTCAAAAGAGACCAAAGCAATGATGAAAAAGGCGCGTAAAAGTTCCAAGAAAAATTCACCTGTTAAACCAACATCTCGGAAAAAATGTTCCTGACTGCCTATTGTTTCATCAATTTAAAGAACCATTATTAAGACAGATTTATTTTGGGGATGACGAAAATATCTCTTGGAAAATATTTTTATTTATTGTTACCTTTACCAGCTTTTTTCAGCTTAAAGTATAATTTAACATAAAATTAATGGTATGTTAAGACATTTACTGTTAACCTTTGCATTGGTATTTACCACTAGCGCGTTAGTATTCTCACAGACCGGTTCGGGTACTCTCAAAGGAAAAATCACAGACAAGACAACAAAGGAGCCAATTCCTTTTGCAAATGTCGTGGTGGAAGTCGGGGGTGTGCAGGTCGGGGGTTCCACCTCTGACTTTGATGGAAACTTTTTAATCAAACCCGTTCCTCCTGGGAAAGCCGACTTAAAGGCGTCCTATGTGGGTTATACACCTTTTATATTTAAAGGTGTTATTGTCTTTGCCGACAAAATCCAGTTTCAGAACATAGAGCTGACCCCTTCAACTACTACCCTTAGTGAAGTTGAAATTGTTCAATATAAAGTTCCGTTGATTTCTAAAGACCAGACGGTTTCCGGTGGAACGGTTACCTCCGAAGAAATTTCTAAGATGGCCAATAAATCGGCTGACGCTGTTGCCACGACTGTGGGTGGGGTTGGTACGGATGCCAATGGAAATATTACCAGCTTACGTGGTCAGCGGTCTTCCGGAACAGTGTACTATATAGATGGTATGCGTGTTATCGGGTCTACAGCGCTGCCTCAATCCGCTATTGAACAGGTTGAAGTAATCCTTGGAGGAACTCCGGCAAGTTACGGCGATGCTACGGGTGGTGTTATCAGTGTTACTACAAAAGGTCCCTCACGGGATTTTGCCGCCGGTGTCGATCTTCAAACTTCGCAATTCCTGGATCGCTTTGGCTATAACCGCATAGGCTTAAACTTTACAGGTCCTGTTTTCTCAAAAAAAGATACAGTTACACAGACTAAGACTCCAGTCATGGGATACTTCTTAGCCGGCGAAGTTGTCTATCAGCTAGATGGCCAACCTGCTGCCAACCAGTTATGGAAGGCCAAAGATGATGTACTTGATAACCTTCGGGCTAAGCCACTTCGTTTGTCAGGGAATGGCCAGGGTGTCTTTATGAATGCAGAACAACTGACCAAAGAAGATCTTGAACGAACAAAACACTCACTAAACACCTCTTATTATGATATCAACGTATCGGGGAAACTTGATTTCAGGATTTCCCCAACAATAAATATGTCTTTTGGAGGCACTTATCATTATTTAGACGGATATGGCTTTGACTATGGTGGTTCATTACTGAACTATATGTACAACGGTCATTTTAACCAGACAACCTGGCGTGTTAATGGCCGATTTACCCAGCGTTTCCCAACAGCCAACGACAGCAAATCGTTTGTTAAAAATGTCTATTATTCCCTCAGCGGAGACTTTTCCAGAAGCAATGCAAAAAATGAAGATGCAAACCTGAAAGATGATATGTTCAAATACGGCTATATTGGAAGTTTCGCCACGCAAAGGATCCGTGGTTATACACCAACATTAGCCTATGATACAGTTTCTAAAAAGTTTGCCCACTTGCAAAACGGTTTTATTGATACACTTGTGCTTTATACACCGCAGGATTTAAACCCTGAAGCTGCTAACTGGACTTCTCAATATTACAGTTTTTTCCCTAAGGACGGATATTATAGATCAAATGCCGAAATTATCGGAGGCAGAGGTCTCATTAACGGTATGACACCTTACGCTGTATATGGCACTTGGACCAATGTAGGGAACACAGTCACCGGATATAATTACAGTCAAACCGACCAATATTCCGTTCAGGCTACATTTGCTGCTGACTTTGGCAACCATGAAATTCAATTAGGTTTGCAATATCAGCAAAGATCATCAAGTTCATGGGGAGTGAACGGAGTTCAATCCTGGGACGTGATGACCGGACTTACAAACGCCCACCTTCAGGATCTTGATTTATCAAATCCGCAACTTGTTTATGAAGGAACGACCTTCATGGATACAATAAGCTACTTCAGGAAATATGTTCCATTACTCCAACGTAATTTTGATGTGAACTTGCGTAAAAAACTGGGATTACCAGTTAATGGCAGCGACTGGATCGATATCAACTCCTATAATTATTCTTCAAACTCTATCAATTATTATGATGAAAACCAGAAACTCCATACGCTGAGACTTTCTGATAACCTTTTCTCCATCGATATGTTCAACGCGGATGAGTTGCTCAACAATGGGGCCAACCTTGTTAATTATTATGGGTATGATTATCAGGGGAAAAAATTGACATCCAAGCCTTCATTTGATGACTTTTTTACTGCAAAAGATGAAAATGGAAATTTCAAACGAGAAATTGGAGCCTATGAACCGATTTATATGGCCGGTTATATTCAGGATAAATTTGCTTTCAAGGATTTGATTTTCAATATCGGTTTACGTATTGACCGCTTTGATGCAAACCAGATGGTTCTGAAGGATCCTTTTCTTTTCTTCCCTGCATACACCGCCGGAGAAGTTGCTATAAAAGGAATTGGTGGGCAACCGGTTACACAGCCCGCAAGCATTGGTAGTGACTATGTGGTTTACGTTGATGACCTCTCCTCTCCTTCAAAAATTACAGGATATCGTAATGGAGGGCAATGGTATAATAAAGATGGCAGCCCGGTTTCAGACCCCAAGATTATTGATCCGAATGGTGTAAAACCATACCTTGTTGATCCATCAAATAACACGATCACTTCAGAAGTTTTCAAGGATTATGAGCCACAGACTAACTTTATGCCGCGTATCTCATTTTCTTTCCCGATTTCTGATGATGCACTGTTCTATGCTCATTATGATATTCTGACTCAACGTCCAACTCAATACAACAGGCTTGACCCCATTTCTTATTATTTCATTGACGTGAAAGGAGCTTCAGGAACTATTAATAATCCTGCATTATTACCTGAAAAGACGATTGATTATGAACTTGGATTCCAGCAAAAGATAAATAATGCCTCTTCTCTTAAATTATCAGTATTCTACCGTGAATTGCGCGATCAAATTCAAGAGTATCGGTTAAGTGGTGCCTATCCGAGAACGTATTATTCTTATACAAATATTGACTTTGGTACAGTAAAAGGATTGACACTAACTTATGATTTAAGAAGAACCAGCAACGCCAGGATCCGTTTTAATTATACACTTCAGTTCGCGGATGGTACTGGCTCTGACCCCAATGCAGCACATACAATTATCAGGTCAGACCAGCCGAATTTGCGTACATTGAACCCCTACAGTTACGACCGTCGTCACCAGTTTAATGTCAGTATCGATTACCGTTGGGGAAGTGGAAAAGAATACAACGGGCCGGTAATAAACAGGAAGAAGAGTGGGAAACCACCTGTTCAATTCCTTTCAAACTTTGGGGCCAACCTCACTCTTACAGGTGGATCAGGAACTCCTTATACCAAATCAAGCAAGATCATGCCTTATGGAGCGATGGGGCCGATCAAAGGATCTATCAACGGCGCTCGCCTTCCCTGGCAATTCCTACTGAACCTGAGGATTGACAAGGACTTCAACTTTGCTATGGGCAAAAAACACAACAGTGCTACTATCAATGTTTACTTAGAAATACTAAACCTCTTAAATACCATGAATGTTACCGGTGTTTACCCGGCAACCGGTTCTCCCACCGATGATGGTTATCTTTCTGCTCCGGAATACCAAAACCAGATCAGCCAACAGGTCAATCCGGCTTCATACAGGGATCTTTACTCCATCTTTATTGACAATCCCTATAACTACAGCACTCCAAGACAAACCAGGTTGGGTCTCATGTTTAATTTTTAAACCATTTCCAGGACTGTAACATGAAGACAAGTAAAAGTATCGGAATATTCAAAAATTTAGTCACCATGAAAAATATTTTTCGCTTTTTATTGATTTCACTCTCTTGTTTGTTGATGATCGAGGTTGCGTATGCCAAGGAGTTTCAGAAGACCAATGGCTTGAAAAGCACCAGCACTTTGAAAGAAACAGCTGCGGGTTGTGAACCGGGATCAAGTTACCAATATCTTGATATCAATAATGTCAGGACGCTGATATATTCCTATGGTAATGGTTGGTTCCTCGAAAATGCGGAATACGAAGTTCCAAAAGGATCAAGAAAAATGTCTATGTTCTCATTTTCTCTCTGGATCGGGGGTATCGACGTCAACAACAACCTGAAACTTGCGGGCTACAGATATGGTCAGGGTCCTGGAACTGCTTCCGCCCACACAAAAAATGATTTCTGGCCTGGTCCTTTAACTGTTGATGGAACCGCAGCTGTGGATGACGTTACGTGTGCAAAATACGACAAACTGTTCCCGATTACCAGGGCAGAAGTTCAGGAATATCTTGCATGGTGGGACAATAAAGCCGATTTCCCGAATTACCAGATTCCCAAATCAATCACTAATTGGCCTGCTAAAGGTGATCGTACTCTTGGTCAAGCCTATTATCTTGCTCCTTTCTTTGACCGCACCGGCGATGGTTCATATGATCCTAAACAGGGAGACTACCCTTTTTATGATTTCGCCAATGCGCTTTGTCCAAAAAATCTACCGTCGGATTCGCTCATCAAAAGAGCAAAAATTAAAAATGGAGGTGTTGATGATACCCTTGGAATCCTCGTGGATCAGGTGATCAAAGGGGACCAGACTTTATGGAGTGTTTACAATGACAAAGGAAATTTCCATTCCGAGACACAGGGAGAGCCCATCGGTATGGAAATCAGGTCACAATATTTTGCTTTCGCTACCAACGATGAAATCAACAATATGACATTTTACAGTTATGAGCTCATCAATCGTTCAACTTATACGCTCACAGGAACCTATTTTAGTCAGTGGGTCGATCCTGACCTTGGGTGGGCTCAGGATGACTACGTTGGATGCGATGTTTCCCGTGGACTGGGGTATGCTTACAATGGAAAGCCAATTGATGGTAATGGCCAGCCGGAAGCTTACGGTGCACATCCACCTGCTATCGGGGTTGACTTTTTTCAGGGGCCTTACATGGATCCGGACGGAGATGATAACCCATCTTTCAATGGAGATGGGCTTAAAGGACCTTCATTTCATGGCGATTGCAGCATTGTTGGCCAGAATGGAAGTAAAATCTCCATGACTTATGGCCCGGACAACTCGCGTACCGGCGACTTTATTGTACGGTCAGAAGCTATCAATGGCATTAATTTTGGCGATGGAATAAAAGACAATGAACGATATGGCATGAGGAGATTCGTCTACCACAACAATAATCTTTCCGGTGTTCCACTATACATGCAGGATCCTAACTATGCCCCGGAATACTATAATTTTCTGCAAGGCATTTGGAGGGATAATACAAAGATGAAGTATGGCGGAAATGCAAATCAAAGTGCAGGCGCCTATGGCCCTGCTTGCGATTTTATGTTCCCTGATCTTTCTGACGTTTGTAACTGGGGAACGAAAGGTGAAGAACCTTCACCAAAAAAATGGACAGAGGAAACAGCAAAAAATAATCCCAGCGACCGAAGGTTTATGCAGTCTGCAGGGCCTTTTACTTTACGTCCTGGTGCCTGTAACTACATTACAGTTGGTATTCCATGGGCCAGGGCTCAGGGAACACCTTTTGAATCAGTGGAATTGTTAAGAGCAGTAGATGATAAAGCACAGAAACTTTTCGATAATTGTTTCGCAGTTTTGAACGGACCAAATGCTCCTGATATCACCTTAGAAGAAATGGATAAACAACTCATCCTTTATCTTTCAAACCGCAAAACTAATGATGCCGGCAGTAACTATCAGGAAAAGTACAAAGAACTTGACCCAAATATTCCTTATGGCAATCTGTATTATAATTTTGAAGGATACCAGATCTATCAGTTGAAAGATGCAACCGTTAGTGCTGCTGACATTGAGGATGCAACCAAGGCCCGTCTGGTTGCAGAATGTGATATTCAGAATGGTGTTACAAAATTAGTGAACTGGACCTTTGATCAGAATATCGGCGGGAATGTGGGTGTAGTAGAAGTAGATGGACAGGATAAAGGGATTAAGCATTCCTTTGTTTTTACAGAAGATAAATTCTCAACAGGAGATGTTAATCTTGTCAACCATAAACAGTATTACTATACTGCGGTTTCTTACGCATACAACCAGTATAAACCATATCAACCAGATTCCATTGATAAAGGACAAACAAAACCCTATTTAAGGGGACGCAGCAACATCAAGGTTTATACAGCGATTCCGCATATACCTGTGGGTGACGTTGCCAACGCAACCTTTGGTAATGGCCCGGTTATCACACGATTACAAGGACAGGGGAATGGTGGCATGACCCTGGATTTTTCAGATCTGACAATTGCTGAAATTCTTAAGAAACCGATGGCCGATTCTACAAATATATACGGCAATGCAGACTATCCGATTGCCTATCACCCGGTGTACAAAGCCTCCAGTGGACCGCTGAATGTGGAGGTTATTGATCCGTTGAATGTTGTAGCCGGTGAATACGATGTGAAATTTGATTCGATGATACCAGGTCCTTCCAACAATCCTTTCCAAAATCCTAATATTTTATTCGGAAAATGGGGGCTCTATAACCATAAAACCGGCCAACTTATTCAAACGGCTGATACTACAACCATTTACCCGTATGAACAGCTTTTCCCCCTCCTGGGATTAGCCTTAACGATCAATCAGGTTCCCTTTGCCGGTGACAGACAGGACACAAGTAAAACCAATGTCTATCCAGAGAATGGATTGCTGGCAGCACCAACGGCGATTTATGCCGACAGTACACAGGCATGGCTTGGTGGTGTTCCCGACAATGATGTTCCTGCAAGTCCTGCTAACTGGATCAGAGCGGGTACATATAAAGGTCCTGAAGCAAAGTACTATGACTTTGACATGGGGAATAATAATCCATGGGATCCGAACAAGAATTTTGCCAAAATTCAGGGAGGAACGTGGGCCCCTTATGTTTTAGCAACAAGTGATGACCAGAGTGAAGTTGGTCCTGCATTGAATTTGCAGTCTAAACAGGAGTTTAGCAGAACTGTCAACCAATTTAGCCTCTCCAGCGTGGATATCGTTTTGACGCCTGATAACACGAAATGGACCCGTTGCCCGGTAATTGAAGAGTGTAATGATATAAACCTTGCAGAAGGACGTGCATTACGTTTTTCCTTACGTAATCACAGATCGGTCAATATTGATGGAGATACTGGTGTTGTCAATAAGAATCCCATTTACAATTCTGATTTGATTAGCCCATATGGGATGGGGTGGTTCCCGGGATATGCCTTGAACCTTGAAACAGGAGAGCGTCTGAACATTATGTTTGGTGAAAACTCATGGCTTGTTGCAGACAACGGCCGTGACATGCTGTTCAATCCGTCATCAAGGTACTATAGTGCTGCAGGTGTTCCTGTGTTCGGTGGCCAGCACTACGTCTATATCATGAGTTCAGTACAGGTAACCAAACCCTATCTTTTGGATTTCCCCGCTTATGATGGTGGAGCGTACCTTGTCAAGATCATGAAAAAGGAACCAGCCAATATTTATAAAAAATTCGCTTTTGCCAGTACTATATATGTTGGAATTCCATTATCTGTTGATGGGAAAACCTGGCTGAGCAATGAGGTCAAAATTAAAATCAGGGTTGGAAAACCGTATCAACGATACTACTCTTTACCGTATCCTTTCGGTCCCGATTCTTTGAACAGCAACAATCGCTACCCGATGTATTCATTTAATACAGATGGAATAGCTACGGCAAAACAAACTACAGATAAGATGACTTCTGATCTGGATCTGATCAATGTCGTTCCTAATCCTTATTACGCTTATGATGATTACGAGCGGAATCAGTTGGATAACAGGGTTAAAATTACGAACCTGCCACAAAGATGTACAGTTACAATATTTAATATGTCTGGTACAATGATCAGGCAGTTTAACGTTGATAAATCTGGCATTCCGGAACCCCGATCTTCCAATACCGGAATCAACACAGATTCCAAGACGTCAATTGACTGGGATCTTAAAAACTTTGCCGGTATTCCAATTTCCGGTGGTGCCTACCTGATCCATATCAAAGCCGAAAACCTCGGCGAAAGAACACTCAAATGGTTTGGAATATTGCGACCAACTGACTTAAATTCATTGTAATTCTTCATATGAGTATAATGTTAATGATTTGAAAAAAATTCACGAGTATGAAAAATATTTATAGCTGTTTACTTACAATATTCTTCCTTGGATTGGTTATGGCTCCTATGGATAAACTATCTGCAGGAAATAAAGATCGCGCGGGACAGGCAGGAGCTTCGGAATTACTCATTAATCCATGGGCAAAAAGTTCTGGTTGGGGCGGTGTAAACACTGCAAATGCACAGGGATTGGAAGCCATGTTCTCAAATATTGCAGGAACCGCATCTACCAAGGGAACTGAAATTATTTTTTCTTACACAAACTGGCTGAAAGGTTCCGGAGTGAACATCATGAATTTTGGTGTTTCTCAAAAATTGGGACAGAATAAAGGTGTGCTAAGTCTGGCTGTGATGAGTATGTCGTTTGGCGAAATACAGATAACAACTGTCAATAGCCCGGATAACAACCCTGGAATTTATAAACCCAGCTATCTGAACATTAACTTAGCCTATGCAAAAGCATTTTCCAATAGTATCTATGGCGGATTAAATATCAAAATCATCTCTGAATCAATAGATGATGCAAGCGCGCAGGGCATCGCAGTGGATGCAGGTATCCAATATATTACAGGCGATAAAGAACAGATCAAATTTGGAGTTGCCTTGAAAAATGTCGGCCCTCCTATGAAATTCAGTGGTGATGGTCTTTCATTCCGCGGCATCATTCCAGGACATGGGAATGACAACGACCTGTTTACAGTATCTCAGCGATCTGAAAACTTTGAAATGCCAGCTACATTACGTATAGGTGCATCTTATGATTTCCTTATTGGAGATTTACACAGGATTACATTGGCCGGTAATTTTAGTTCAAATTCCTTTACCAAGGACCAGTTCACCCTTGGCCTTGAGTATGCACTGAAATATTATCTTTCTTTACGGGCTGCTTACACATATCAAGATGGAATGTTCAATGCTTCATTAACTGACAGGGGCACGGTTTTCACAGGGCTGAATGCAGGTTTCACAGTGTCTGTTCCTTTCAATAAAGAAAAAGAAACGGGTATTGCCATTGATTATTCTTACAGGGCCACTAACCCTTATTCTGGAACACATACCATCGGACTAAAACTCAACTTCTAGAACTTCTTAATTAAACTAGTCCAATTTTTCTATTATATTGCAGAAGGACCCGCTAAGGGTCTTTTGCCTTATTAGCTTGTCGAAAATAAAATCATGTGCCATGTCTGAAATCAAATATTATACACAGGAAGGATTGGACAGGCTCCACGATGAATTGAATCACCTGGTCAGTGTTGAAAGGCCACTTATCTCAAGACAAATTGCGGAAGCCAGGGACAAAGGAGACTTATCAGAAAATGCTGAGTATGCGGCTGCAAAAGAGGCACAATCTATGTTGGAGTTAAAAATATCTAAACTCCAGGATGTGGTTAGCAATGCCAGATTGCTCGACGAATCTAAGCTGGATAACACAAAAGTGCTGATATTTTCCACTGTCAAAGTTAAAAACACCTTAAACGGAACAATTGTTTCGTACACACTGGTTCCTGAGAACGAGGCAAATGTTAAAATGGGAAAGATATCTGTCAGCTCCCCTATCTCAAAAGGTCTTTTAGGTAAACATATCGGCCAAAAGGCCGAAATTACGGTTCCTTCTGGAATAATATCTTTTGAGATCATTGAAATATCACGACAAACGCCTTAAATATGGAATCTGTTTTTTCAAAAATCGCAAAGGGCGAAATCCCTTCTTATAAAGTAGCAGAGGATGAACATTACTTTGCTTTTCTGGATATCAACCCATTGGCAGAAGGACATACATTAGTTATCCCTAAAAAGGAAACTGACTATATTTTTGACATTGATGAAACGGAATATGCAGGCTTATTTCTGTTTGCCAGGAAGGTTGCTAAAGCGATGTGTAAAGTCATTCCCTGCGAACGGATTGGGGTTGCAGTAATAGGTTTGGAAGTAGCACATGCACATATCCACCTTGTTCCAATCAGGAGCATCTACGATCTTGATTTTAAAAAACCAAAACTGAAACTTGACGCCGAAAAACTGAAATCAATCGCTGAAAAAATTGCCGGAGCAATGCGTGACGCTTAATAAGCCCTGGCATCCCTACCCTCAACATAATTGATGAACGACCTGTTCACAACTTTGTTTCCTCCCGGGGTAGGATAATCTCCTGTGAAATACCAGTCACCAGAATGATCAGGACAAGCTTCATGAAGATCTTCAATGGATTGAAAAACGATCAGAATCCTTGCTTTTACTATTTTGGGAGTAAGTAATTCAACTATCTTACTTGAGATTTCAGTGGCCGTAAATGGTTTATAAATTTCTTTAACGAAGTTCTGGATTTTTTCCTTGGCTAAGCTTTCCTGCGCTTTAGCTTTGAGGTAAACCTCATTGATGATGTGTTCCTGGTGCGTCTCTTTAAGAAGTTCAATTGCTGCCTTAAAAGCAATGAAGTCGGAGAGTTTGGCCATGTCGATTCCATAACAATCCGGATACCGAAGCTGAGGCGCGGAAGATGCGATTACGATCGTCTTTGGCTCCAAACGATCAAGTATCCTGATAATACTTTGTTTGAGTGTGGTTCCGCGTACGATAGAATCATCCAACACAACAAGGTTGTCTTTTCCTTTCCTGATGCTTCCGTATGTGATGTCGTACACATGGGCAGCAAGGTCGTCACGCTGAGATTCCTGTGAGATGAATGTCCGGAGTTTTACATCTTTTACGGCCACTTTCTCAACCCTGGGGTGAAGTTTAAGTATCTCATTCAATTTTTCCTGAGTAAGATTGGCTCCAGATTCAAGTATCTTGTCTTTCTTAATATTGTTACAAAAGATCTCAATTTCTTCAATCATACCAAAATAGGCATCTATTGCGGTATTCGGAATATAGGAAAAAACTGTGTTTTCAATATCGTAATTTACTGCAGTCAGAACTGCCGGAGTGAGTAATTGACCTAGCTTTTTACGCTCTTTATAAATCTCTTTGTCCGTTCCTCTTGAAAAATAAATACGTTCAAAAGAGCATGCCCTTTTCTCAAGTGGTTTTCTGAACTGTTTTTCTGTGATCCTTCCGTCCTTTTTTACAATTAAAGCATGCCCTGGCTTAATCTCATGAATAGTGTCAAATGGTACATCCAGAGTGGTCTGAATTGCCGGACGTTCGGATGTGGCTACAAAAATTTCATCATCATAATAGTAAAATGCAGGTCTGATGCCATTCGGGTCGCGCATTACAAAAGCATCTCCATGTCCAAGTAATCCTGCAATCACATATCCCCCATCCCATGTTTTTGCAGACTCCCTTAGTATCTTCTCGATATTGAGGTGCCTGGCAATTTGATAAGTAATCTCCCGCTTCGGAAATCCTTCCTCTTTGAACTTCTGGTATAATGCTTCATTTTCCACATCCAGGAAATGACCAATTTTCTCAAGGATGGTAATGGTGTCGGATGTTTCTATGGGATACTGCCCCAGGTCAATTAATTTATTGAATAACTCATCAACATTGGTCAGGTTGAAATTCCCTGCAAGAACCAGATTTTTCGTCATCCAGTTATTTTCCCTTATAAATGGATGAATGTTTAAAAGGTTGTTTTTACCATATGTCCCATAGCGCAAGTGGCCCAGATAAAGTTCTGCAACACAATCGATGTTGGATTTCATCCAGCCAACATCGCACAACCTTTGAGGGTGACTTTCGGCGACTTCCCTGAGCTGAGCGCTAAATCTGGTAAAAATATCTTTTATTGGGGAATCTGAATTCGACCTGACCCTGTTGATGTATTTATTGCCTGGCTCAAGATCAAATTTAATATTGGCTATACCGGCACCATCTTGTCCCCGATTGTGCTGCTTTTGCATCAGGAGATGCAACTTATTCAAACCATATAAAGCCGTTCCGTATCTTGCAAGGTAGTACTCAAGAGGCTTCAAAAGCCGTATCAGGGC
>CAIWTA010000159.1 GCA_903915465.1 uncultured Bacteroidales bacterium
AACAGTCGCCAGATAAGCAGCCTTCGACGTCTTCGGTTCCGGCGAAGCCGGAAATCTCACGAAGTGAGATAGATGAAGTCGCAGCTGCGTTGTGGCGACGAGGCCGCCCGGCCTGAGGGCTATAGTAGATAGAAAAATATTGAAATTTTTAAACAGTCTCTAAAGGAACAGGTACGCCGCAATATTGAAAGGTTTCCTAATGATTTTATGTTCGAACTTACCATTGATGAATTTGAAGTTTTGAGGACGCAATTTGCGACCTCAAAACGGGTCGGTACAAGATATGTTCCAATGGTGTTTACTGAGCAAGGAATAGCAATGTTATCATCAGTATTAAACTCGAAAAAAGCAATCCAGATAAATATCGAGATCATGAGAGCTTTCGCCACATCCAGGAAAATGCTAATTGAGAGTAAAGACTTACTGCGGGAATTGAGAGCATTGGATGACAGAGTTAACCAAATATTTAACTTTTTATTGAGAAAAATAGATGCATTGAGTCAAAGACATTTTGATCAGACAAGAAAGAAAATTGGATTTAAAAGAAAAGATGAAGAATAATGTCTTGCCCTAAAATATGGTTACATAACAAATCTGTCAGGCTTTTCCACTGAAGGGAACGCAAATTTTCTTTGTACGAGTCAATTTTTATATCTTTACGGAAATAAATTAACGATACTACCATGAAAAAAGTTATCATCCAAAAGTTAAGCGAAAGCGAGCTTAAGGAAAGGGGTGTCTTGAAATGGCCCATCTGGGAGAAAGAAGTATCTCGTTTTAGTCATGTTTATAAAGGTGACGAACAGTGCCTGATAATTGTAGGCCACATTATAATTGAAACGATTGAGCGTGATTACACAATTGATGCTGGAGATTTTGTCACCTTCAAGGATGGCCTGGAATGCGTATGGAACATCCGGAAACCTGTCAAAAAGCACTATAATTTTCCTTAATTGATTTCAGAAATACTAAATTTGAGAGGTGTCGTTTGCAAATCCACAGGCAGTTGGATAACGGTCAGGGCTGAAAACGGATCCAAGATTCAATGCAAGCTGAAGGGGCAATTCAGGATACATGGATTGCGTTCAACGAATCCTGTAGCGATTGGTGACAGAATCGCTTTTGATTATTTTCCTGATGAAGGTACAGGCCTTATCACACAAATTTTTGCCAGAGATAACTACATTATCCGGAAGGCAACTAAGCTTTCAAAGATCACACATATCATTGCTGCCAACCTCGATCATGCTTATCTCATTGTAACATTAGCCAAACCGAGGACATCCAATGGTTTTATCGACAGGTTCCTGGTAACTGCAACGGGGTATTACATTCCGGCCAGTCTTATTTTCAATAAGATCGATCTATATGACCCTGCCCTGAAAAAAAAAGAGAAAGAATTGAGAGAAATCTATGAGAATGCAGGATATCCATGCTATTCTGTTTCTGCTTTACGCGGAGACTGTGTGTACCAGATCCGCGACTTAATGAAAGATCAAACCAGCCTTTTTTCGGGTTATTCAGGTGCAGGAAAATCAGCTCTGATCAATGCAATTGAACCAGGCAAAGACCTGAAAGTAGGAAGAATATCAAAGGTACATAATAAAGGCATGCATACCACCACCTTTGCAGAGATGTTCGACCTTTCAAACGGAGGGTATATTATTGATACCCCCGGAATCAAGGAATTTGGCCTTATTGATTTCGAGAAATCTGAAATCCCACGTTGCTTCCCGGAAATGGACACACTCCTTCCGCAATGTCAATTCAACAACTGCACGCATACACATGAACCTAATTGCGCTGTGAAGGAAGGGCTGAATTCCGGTAAAATAAGCCGGATGCGGTATAATAGTTATCTTAGCATTTTAAATGATGAATCCTGAAAATCAAACAAAATGGTTGCATATCAACTGATCTCAGCCTCTCTGGGAGTTCTAAACCCCACAGATACCGGCACCTTTGCTCTTGGATTAATGGATGAGTTGCATGTCTCTCAACTTCCTGTGGTAAATGATAAAGAATATCTGGGGCTCATTTCTGATACTGACATTTATACACTTAACATCCTGGAAGAGCCGGTTCACTCTCAAAAATTCCTGCTAGACTTTGTTTATGTAAAAGAAAATCAACATATCTATGAGGTGATGAAGATTTTTTCTTCCTCGCATCTTTCACTTCTTCCGGTAGTTGATGACAAAAACCAATATCTCGGGTGTATCGCGCTTGCTAACCTGGTACAACAATTTGCTGAGATCACGGCCAATAGTAGAATCACCATCGCCAAAATTCCAGACATAGTAGCTGGCATTAAACGTCTGGTCATTAAAATATACTGTATCCAGCAAACAGCCTCTGTTTATTGAATAGGTAAAATAGGGTACAGAAACAGCATATACG
>CAIWTA010000160.1 GCA_903915465.1 uncultured Bacteroidales bacterium
AGCAAAATTCAAACACTGGATAAAAAACGGAGGCAATACAACCCTTACAAGTTTCGGGATTTCATCTTACAATGAATTGAATCCTGTTTACAAAAACTTCTTAAACCAGACCAAATACTTCATAAAGTCAGGTAATTATATTTTCGTTCATGCTGGACTGAATTTTCAAATACAAAATCCATTTGAAGATAAACAGGCAATGCTTTGGATACGTGATTTTCCAGTTGACAAGCAAAAATCCGGTAACTCTCTTATTGTTCACGGTCACAATCCAAAAACATTAGATTCTATTTTAAAACAGGCGGGTAGAAATGCCATCAATATTGACGGGGGTTGTGTGTTCAAACACACAGAAGAATATGGGAACTTGATTGCCCTAAACGTCACAGAAAAAAAGTTGATAGCAGTAAGAAATGTTGATTAGGGCGAAAATGTATTTACAAATTCTCAGTACTGTCATTATTTCAACCCATTCTCTTCATCAAACGTCCTGATATACTTCGCCAACCCTTTTAGCTCTTTATTAACAGTTTTCAAATCAAACAATTCAGGATCATACTCTTCTCCCAACCATTCAATTAACTCAATATACCCATCTTTCTCAGGATAGTACCTGTGGTGAATCAATTCCTGATATCCATGAACCCCACCACAATCCTCAGGTGGCGCAGCCCTTGCGCCATCGAGACACCGTGAAGTTTTTGAACCTCCTACTTCAATCTTTTCCAGTACCACCGTGTGCTTCCACCCATCACCCATATCGTATTCATACTTTAGCTCATCTCCAACATTCTGAAGCATATCTTTGATTTTTACCTTTTTATCCCACTGGGTCTCGGTTTCACTATCTTCCCATAGGATCGGATCACCGATTCTATTTTCATCATCGGCAAACATGTACAAATGGGAATTCGTCCAGCCGAAAGAAATCTGGATAATATGATGAAGTTTGTTGAGTGAGAAAGTTTCGGGTACCTGTATAGTTCTCCAGATAGTAGGATTAATCTTGTCAATAGTGATCTTGAGATGGAACATTGTTAGAAAGATTCAATACCAAAATTATGGAAAGTATACAATATCCTGACACACATGGAAAGGAATTATCTTATTTAGAAGCATTCCAGCTCAGGAGCTATGATCACGGTTCAAGTGAGGGGTAGATACCAGAAATAGGAAGATCGTTCACCAGAGAGCTGGAAAATGGGCAAAAACCGCCTTTCACTTGCTTACATTCAGTGACATAAAATGAGCTTTTGCTTGAATGGTTCAAATTTTTCTTGCTAACTTGCCAAAACAAATACCGAAAACAACAAATTGCCAGATATCCAGCACATAAAACTTTCTGAGTTAACTACTCTCATTGAGCAAGTAGTAAAAGATGTATTTGCTGAAAAAACATATTGGGTTATTGCGGAAATATCAGGATTGAATTACTATCCGGATAAAAACTACTATTTTTTTGATTTAGTTGAAAAGAATGAAGCAACTAATGCCTTGCTAACCTCAATCAAGTGCAATGCTTGGGGTTCCTCGGTTAGTAAAATAAGA
>CAIWTA010000161.1 GCA_903915465.1 uncultured Bacteroidales bacterium
AATGGCTGCCACTGATAATGCTATTGATGCTGAGGAAAACCGCGCCGAAGCAACAAAACCCTATGATGAAGGTATCAAAAAGCTCCAGGATAAAATATCACAGTTCAAGGATGCAAAACAATCCCTGAACGATGTCCTTAATGCGGAAAGCATCGGTGATAAGAGAGTCGGAGAATCGCTCGACAATCTGGAAGCTAAACTTTCAAAATACCAGGTTGCCTTGAAGGCTTCTGTTGCCGGTTCCGAGGATTTTATTCGTGTCCAGGGAAAAATAAAGGATCTGAATAAAGAAATTCAATCGTTTGATAAATCAGATCCATCTTCCAGCTCTCCGGCAGAAGCTGAATCTAAAGCAAAGAAACAGGCTGATTACCTTCTCGACATTAAGAAGCAACTGGCCCAGGCAAGAGCGGCTGTCACAGAAGGAGAAATGGACAGGGAACTGGCCATTGAGGAAGAGAAACTGGGTGAACGTCTTGCTAAAATAAAAGGGAATTCTGCTGATGAAATGGAACTTAGGAGAGTTCTTACAGATCAGCTCATAGAAAAGCAAGACGAGATTCGTAAAAAATATGCAGATAAGGAACTCGAAGCCCAGTATAAAATAGACAAGGAAAAAGCGGATGCAAAAATTGAATCCCTTGACAAGAATTCAGATGAGTATTTGCAGGCAGTCCTTGATTCCCTTCAACTGGAAATGGAGTATACGCTGTCGGTTACCAAGGCCACCGAGCAGCAGAAACAAGCCATCAAGGACACCTTTGCTCAGAAAGGCACGAATGTCGTAGCAAAGCACAAGGATAATGATGACAAGAATGTTTTCGAATACCAGGAGTCGCTAAAGAGTCTGCGCCTGAAATCGGATATCGACCTGGCAAATGGAAAAGAGAAGATCCAACTTGAGGCGAATGCAAAATATAAAAAGATCCTTGAGGATAATATCAAGGATGAAACCAGAACCGCCGAGATCAAAAAACAAATGGCAGAAGAAGTTTCTGCCAAACAGATTCAACTTTCCAAGGAGACTGCTTTACGAGTCGCCGATGATGCTATTTCCCTGGCAAAAGGCGCAGTCGATGGCCTGGCTGCCATCTTCTCCATGCAGACCGATGCTGAAAATCAGCAGTTACAGCAGGATGAAGAAGTAAACAATAAGAAAAAAGCAAACCTTCAGGCGCAACTTGATGCCAAGCTCATTACAAAAGAGCAGTATGATTCGCAGGTCAGCAAAATGGATAAGGACCTGGATAAGAAACGAAAGAAAATGGAGCATGATCAGGCCGTTCGAAACAAAGAAGTGGCTTTGTTCAATGCGCTGATCAGTGTTGCAACGGCAGTTGCTTCAGCACTTGGCGCCGGCCCAGGAGTTGGGATAGTGCTGAGCATCATTACCGCGGCTTTGGGAGCAATCCAAATCGGTTACATCCTAAGCCAGAAAGTTCCGGAAGCTGCCAGAGGCCGCTATTCGGTGATAGGTCAGGATGACAATAAACTCTATCGTGATGTTCCGCTTGTCAATTCTCCCCAGACTGGATTGTATTCCACTCCAACACTGATCAGTGAGACTGGCCAGGAGATTGTCATTGATCCAAAAACAACAAAGAACCTGATGGTGAACTACCCTCATGTTATTGATGCGATCAATTTTGCAAGGGTTCCGCAAAGGGCTGTTGGCAGGTATGTGGATACACCGGCTGCATCTTCTTCAGGAATTCCCTCTGTCGTTGATCCTGAATTCACGGCAAGTATTAACAAATTAAATTCTCTGATCGAAAGCGGTATTCCTGCTTTCATATCATTTGATCATTTAAGAGAAACAACAAACAAAGTGAATCAGATCGAAGCCGAAGTATCAAAATAATTGTAACGTATTATGCTTTCCATACAGATAGCTGACCAATCGCTTGACCTGAGCGATGATTTTTCGGTTTCTTTGAACCTTAAATCTCCGCTTTTTAACGATGTTGGTGATTATTCCTTTCCCTTCAAAGTTCCTTCTACCGCAAGGAATATGTCAATCCTTGGATGGAAAAACCGAATAGCATCAACCCGGAGCATTTATGAAACATACCAGGGAAGTATCCGCTGGAACGGGATGGTTCTTTATACTGGTCAAATAAAGGTAAAAACAGCTTCAAACAAGACTTTTGAAGGTACCCTTTATATCAATAAGGGTAACTTCAACTATGAAGTGAAGGACCTTATTTTAAACCGGTTGGATTTTGGGATGAAAAACTTTGCTAGTGATGACCAGGGGATGGATTACTTTAACTGGTCATTGACACACTTTTATCCTGAATGTGATTTCTCTATGCCCGAAATCACTAACCTTGACTTCTGGGATCCGCAAGCAACGAACCCTGAACTTCAGGCCTACAATCAAATCTTTGCGGATGGAAAGCTTCACAAAGTAACAACGGACGGTCAGCATCGAACGATCCTTGTTCCGTTTCTCTACCTGAAATTTGTTCTGAACAAGCTGGCCGAAAACTTTGGTTACAGGCTACAAGATGAATTCTTTACATCGAGTGTCGAGCTTTCCCGTTTAGTGATTTACCATTCGGTAAATATCAGCGAAGTCTTGTTCGGGCTGCAGCAGGTTTATTACTTCCGTTTTCTGCCAAATGTTAAGGTTAGCGAATTCATCGGTGGGTTGGAAAAATGGTTCAATTGTAGCTTCCTGGTGGATTCAAGACAAAGGGTTGTCCGTATTGTCAGCAACAAAGAGGTGTTGCTTCGATCCGAAGTAGTTGAGTTTTCAAGAAATGTTCTTTCCATTACTCAAGAAATTCCAGAACAGATCACCGGGTTCAGGTTCCTGTTGGGACCCGATTCCGGGGATAAAGTTTACCAGGGGCAATTGGAACAGGAAAAAGGAATCACTGACTTT
Organism: uncultured Bacteroidales bacterium; assembly: GCA_903915465.1. GTDB lineage: Bacteria > Bacteroidota > Bacteroidia > Bacteroidales > FEN-979 > FEN-979. The sequence continues at coordinate 2,891 of CAIWTA010000161.1, forward strand.
ATCAAGGGATCAGTTCAAAGTTTTTCGGATATACCTCCGTATCCTTTTACCTGGTTGGGTGATATTTATTATATCGTTGATACAAACTCCTGGTGGCAATTGGGAGTTAACGGCATCTCATTTCTGATTGAGTGGCAACAATTACCCAACGGACCATCACTAACTGATAAGTTTTTTTATAAATGGGGAGATGATAAGAATAAATATGAAACCATCTTTTCATCACTTTCAGATAAAGGTGGGGTGGTTAGTTGCGGAAACCTGGGAGCAGATAACCAAAAGGACACTCCCCGTTTGTTTTGGGTTGGAATGTTTGGTTGGTTTGGCACCCCACTTATGCTTCGGGGATTGGCATATGATAGTAATTTCTCATTGCGTTATACCGGACCCAATGGTCTGTTCAACCTTTATTGGAAAGACTGGGTTAATTGGATAATGAATGATAGAAAGAGCGTAAAGATTGAAAAGCAGATGGATTTCATCGAGTTAAAAGACCTGGATTTTACAAAGCGCTACCGTATCAATGGCATCAATTACCTGATTAGTGAAATTTCTGTGACCTTGAATAAATCCTCAATCAAATCCACTCAGCTCAAATGCTTTTCGGCAAGCTGATACTGTCCTTTAATTCTCCCTGATCTCATGGTACTATTGCACCATGATTGATATTACGGAAACTCCCAATCTCATTTCCTTTGCCGGGAATCCTGTCATTTTTGAAGCTTGCTCGGATAATTACATTCTCTCGTGTGGCGCTTATGCTTACTTTGAGCTGGTAGTTTCCGGAGTTGATACCACCATCGGTCATTCTTTCACTCTTCAATTTGCAGGAAAACCCCTTGTCTTTAAAACAGCCGGAGTTACCGGTCATGACGGGTTTTTATTTGGAGTAGGATATCCCGGGCAATCGTTTAATGACTTCGCCAATAATATCTATCAGTGTTTCATTGAAAATTACTATATCCAGAAATATTTCACAATCGCCCTGGATCCTATTGGGGTGAGCCAGCGAAAGATCATTCTCCAGGCAAGGCAAATCGGAACTGATTGTTCTGTTACCCTGTCCAATGTCGGAGTCCTGGGAGTGGCGCAAGGAGTAAACACTGCCGGAACCGATGATGATTACCAGGATTACTTTGGCTTTCTTTGCCTTATCCTTGATTCCTATAATAACCGTATAGGAGAGGATCTAAAACCATCGGACACCATCGGTTGCGCAAAGTTTGATATTTCAGATTACATCAAGTCAAAGTTTGCTTCATGGGAAATGCCACGCTTTGAATTGCCCGAACTTGTTGGTAATGTCAAAGTCCACGGATGGGATTACCTATTAAAATACCGGGTATCGTTTGCGGAAAGCATCGCAGGTAATGTCAAAGGTCTGCATCCTGATGGATGGAAATACGCCCTGGCCGGAGGGCTTAATCATGAACTTCTGACTTCCTTGAATGAAAACAACCTGGAATATTTCTCAATCCCTACCAATAAACTCAAGTTCCTTTCATGGCTTCCAACTTCGAAGTATTCACGGTCGGGAGTATTGGAAAAACTGTTTTTCCTTTTCCAGGATAATCCAACAGGAATTCAGTACCGGTTGGTTATGATCATCACTTTCACTGATGGATCCCACAAAGTAGTCAACGCAACTGAACAGGTAGCGTTTGCGGCCTATTCGGTCGTAGAATTCAAAGTCGGGTTTGATCACCTTGACCTTGTGAATGCCCAGTTCGGCAAAACGGTTCAATCCTGGGAAGTGTTTTTAATGGACAGCAATGATGATTATCTGTCCGAGCGGCGGATATTCTATAATGATACCCGTGTTTTTGACAGTGAAAAGGTTTTCTTTTACAGAAATTCCTTTTCTGCCTATGATACTTTCAGGTTTTTGGGCAAGTCAGATTTGAACCTGGAATATGAACGCCAGGTCGGAACTACTGTCCGGGAAGAAAAGTATTCCTTCTTTAATGCGCCTGACAAGCAGTTCAGCGCTAAAGAAACTGAAAGTTGTAAAGCCAATTCCGGATGGATATCATTATATGAAAAGAATTGCCTGCGGGAACTTCTTCTTTCCATGGAAGCCTACGAGCAGATTAATAATGAGCTATTCCAGATCGTAGTAAAAACAGCTAAAGTGACTCCATTTTTAAAGGATGGAGAATACCTGTACAACCTGGAAATCGAATACGAACGCTCTTATCAGAACTCTTTCTTTTCGGTTCATGTTCCGGAAAGCTCAGCCAATCCAATAGTGGTGCCGAAGCTTTTAACCTGGGATAACATCGAGGTAAGTTTTGACGATGTGGAAATAACATTTGACCAAACGACATATTAACTATGGCAAGACAAGAAATAAATATTGGAATTGTTCCGGATGATAAACGAGGTGATAAGCTCCGCGTTGGTGGAAAGAAGATCAATGAAAACTTTACTGAACTCTACAACTGGTTGTTCAACGTCCAGGCTTCGCCTGTCATTGCAGGGAAGCATGTGATAACTGAACAGGAAAGCACCCTTTTGACCGAAAAAAATGAGATCATCCCATCGCCAGGAGCAGGGAAGGTCATTGAGTTAATTTCTCTCATTTCCCGGATCACCCCAGCAGAAGCACCAGCTGGAGGATTGCAGGTTTACCCCAACCAGACATTGAATGTTACAACGGATGGTGATACTGAAACGCAGGACTGGGGTTATTTCCCTTCACTTTTTCTGATGTCATCCGGTATGGTCATTCAAAGGATGACACCGGTTTTCTCAACTCAGATATTTGAAAACACGCCTGTTTATGTTTGTCTTTCCGGAAGGGAAAACCCAAAATCAGGAAGCGCAAAAATTGAACTTTTTTATCTGTATCGGATCATTGATCCTGCAGGAACAGGGGTTCCTGGTGGCGGTGGCTCAGTAATTCAGATAGTGCAGTCTTTTGTAAACCAATCCGAAATCACCGTTCAGCACAACCTTCAGAAGTACCCCACGGTGGTAGTTGTCGACACAACTGGTCGAGAACTGGTGGCAGAAATAATCCATGATTCAACCGATCAGATGGTGATCCGTCTTAATCCTGCTTCAAGTGGAAAAATAATTTACAGTTAACCTTTAATAAACCTTAAAATCAAAGAACATGGCAAAGAAAGTATTGGTCCCGCTGGACTTTAACAAAAACGAATTGCAGAATGCTGTAATTCAAAACCTGGCTTCGGCTCCGTCA
>CAIWTA010000162.1 GCA_903915465.1 uncultured Bacteroidales bacterium
AGAGAGATAGCGCTGGGCGTTGCTGCGTTGGGGTGACGAGGCCCGCGCGGCCTGAGCGCAAGTATAAATAGAAGAATTGTAGATGCTTGGTTATTAATCTTTTCCAATTAGTTATATAGTAGTTCCGCTGAAAAAATATTATTATGACTCTGCGAGACTCAGCGCAATAATCTGCGGAACTCCGCGAGAAAAAATATTATTGAATATCAAATAATTAAATCAAGTTATTTAGGAGGCACTAAGTCCACTGAGTGGTTATAATTGAAAATTAATCGTAAATTTTCCCTGACTTATTTCTTCCCTTTCCTGACATTTTTTCCTTTTACGGCAGCCAGTGAATCTGCAACACGAAGACTTTCCACCTTTTTCTTTTCTTCAAACTCGCGAACCAGCTGATCGGGGGTTTTCCCAATATTCATCAGGGCTACTCGTGCATCCTTCACAAATTCGTTGTCCGGATATTTTTCGATAAAAAGAAGATAGGTCTCTTTTGCTTTGTCAAAATTGGCAATCATATTTTCGTAAATATAACCTTTAAAAAACAGACAAACAGGTGCTTTTGGGTTTTCCGGGAATTTCATAATAAATTCTTCATAAAGGTTCAGCGATCTCTTGCCATCTCCCAGTGTCATTGCAAGTCCGGCTGCCTGGAACAGATATTTCGGGGCAAGCGTATCTTTAGGATACCGTCTCACGAACTTTTCATACATAAGGAGTAAACTGTCCGCTTTAGGCCTGTTAAAACTCATGGATTGACCAGAGTACAATTGTTTTTCAAGGGTAGCAATGTTATTTATTGATTTTACCTTAGATCCACAGCCTGAAAGAGACGCCACGCAAACCGCGAGAAGGACAAATAATTTTGAATTCATAAATCTTAAGTTTGTTCCGATAATAATAAATCTATTTACGCCCTTTTTTTTGCATAGGGAAGATCATTTTATAAAATATATCTACTTTCCCTTTTGAGATATCTGTCAGTCTTCCTTTGCTCAACATTCGTTTTAGAGGATTCATCCGGTCAACAAAAAGGATTCCTTCAAGGTGATCATATTCATGCTGAAGAACACGGGCAATTATACCATCAAACTGTTCGTCATGCGGGTGAAAATCCTCATCTACCCATCGTATGTGAATTACCGGTTTACGCAAAATATCCTGCCTAAACCCCGGAAAGCTCAGGCATCCTTCATTAAACGACCACTCTTCTCCCTCTTCACGGTAGATTGCCGGATTAATAAAGACCTTTTTAAAATCAGCGGTTTCGGGATGGGTTTCAGCAAAAGCCGATGCATCAATGGTAATCAATCGGATAGATTGGTTGACCTGTGGAGCGGCAAGGCCAACACCGTCCGATTGATACATGGTTTCATGCATGTTTTCTATCAAAGTCTTCAGCTCCGGAAAAGAGGGATCTATTTCTTTTGCAACTTTTCGTAAAGTCGGATGACCGTATGCGAGAACTGGTAAAATCATTTTATCGAATGCATTTCTAAATATGATTGCAGGATGATTGTTGCACTTACAGTATCCACTAATGATTTATCCTGGCGGGTTTTCTTTTTCGCCCCTGCATCCCGGATTGCCTGCACAGCCATGCGTGATGTAAACCGTTCATCTACCCGTTCGACAGGAATTCCGGGAAACTCTGCTTTCAGCTTTCGGATAAAAGGGTCGATGAATTTTGCAGATTCGGAGGGTGTATTATCCATCTGTCTCGGTTCCCCGACTACAAAACATTCCACAGAATTCTTTGCAAGGTATTCTTTAAGGAATCCCATCAGTTCTGCAGCAGGAACTGTTGTAAGCGAAGTTGCGATAATCTGCAGTTCATCGGTAACTGCAAGACCAATCCTCTTTTGTCCGTAATCGATGGCAATAATTCTTCCCATAAGCTAAAAGTTGTGCAAAGGTACAAAAATCAGAAATGAAATGATTGTAACCATATGCTGTGTTTTGATTTTGGAACAAATCACATTCAGGAAAAATGAAACCAGATAAAGATGATAATCGATTTTTATTTCAAGTTTAATTATTTGAATTAATTTTGAACTGTTTCAAATTATTTATCTCATGGACGGGAATATAAGGAAGTTGATCGAACAAGCGTGGGATCAGCGGGAATTGCTGAAAGAGACGACGGTCAGGAAAGCAATCCAGGCAACCATTGAAGCTCTTGATAGAGGAGCCATCCGTGTCGCTGAAGCAATTGGCACAGAATGGGTCACCCATGAATGGATTAAAAAGGCTGTGATCCTCTATTTCCTGATCCAGGAGTTGCAAACTATTGAAGTCGGGCCATTTGAATTTTATGATAAAATTCCCTTAAAAAAAGGTTATGAAAATCTTGGTGTCAGGGTTGTTCCTCATGCCATTGCACGGTATGGTTCATACATTGGCCCTGGTGTGATCCTGATGCCATCTTATGTGAATATCGGCGCCTATGTTGATAGCGGTACAATGGTAGACACCTGGGCAACCGTAGGTTCATGTGCGCAGGTAGGGAAAAATGTTCATTTGAGCGGAGGTGTCGGAATTGGTGGCGTATTGGAGCCGGTGCAGGCATCTCCCGTCATCATTGAAGATGATTGCTTTATCGGTTCCCGTTGCATCATCGTTGAAGGTGTTCGTGTAGAACAGAAAGCTGTTCTTGGTGCAAATGTAGTATTGACAAAATCCACAAGGATCATTGATGTTTCCGGGTCAGAACCTGAGGAGTTTCGTGGCGTCATCCCCTCAAGATCGGTTGTAATTCCCGGGTCTTTCCCAAAGAAATTCCCTGCCGGAGAATTTAATGTGGCCTGTGCGTTGATCATCGGAAAACGAAAAGAATCAACAAACTTGAAAACCTCTTTAAACCAGGCTTTAAGGGAGTTTAATGTTCCTGTCTAAAACAAAACACAATCGCAACCAGGAAATTTGAAAACGATCCTTGTCATACAAACTGCTTCTATCGGTGATGTGATTCTTTCGACACCGGTAATCGAAAAAATTCATCATTTTTACCCGGAGGCAAAAATTGACATTCTGGTTAAGAAAGGAATGGAAGGATTATTTATTCATCACCCTTTTCTCAATGAGGTCATCGTCTGGGATAAATCTTCTGCCAAATACAGCAACTTTGTTCATGTTTTCAAAACTGTAAGGAGAAACGCCTATGATGCTGTCATTAACCTTCAGCGTTTTGCGCTAACCGGATTCCTGACCTCCTTTTCAAAGTCTGATATCCGGATCGGGTTCTACAAAAATCCTTTTTCATTTTTCTTTTCTCAAAAGATTCAGCATGAAATCAGGGAAGGTGTTCATGAAGTTGACAGAAACCTCCGCTTGATTGAGCAGATAACGGGACCAGGTGTTTTCAAACCCCGGCTCTATCCTTCTCCTGAAGATAATGCTCATACATCTTCGCTAAAAACCGGTCGATATCTCACCTTATCGCCAGCCTCACTATGGTTTACAAAGCAGTATCCGAGCCAAAACTGGATAGAATTTATCAGGAAAGCCGATCCCTCGATCCGGATTTATTTGCTGGGATCAAAAGCAGATGTTTCCATGTGTGAAGAGCTCCGGATAAAATCGAACAGACAAAACATTATGAACATGGCCGGAACCCTGTCTTTTCTCGAATCAGCCAGCCTGATGAAAGATGCAATAATGAATTTCACCAACGATTCTGCTCCTCTTCACATGGCTTCATCTGTCAATGCTCCTGTAACGGCAATTTATTGCTCTACCATACCTGCTTATGGATTTGGTCCGCTTTCAGATGATTCGGCAGTTATTGAAACTACTGCTGAATTGAATTGCCGTCCATGCGGCCTTCATGGTTACCAGGCTTGTCCTGAAAAGCATTTCCGATGTGCCACCACAATCAAAGCAGATCAATTAACACAAAGGATTTAACTCTTTGTTTTCTCTAATTTCAACACATCCGAAGCCTTTTTTTTGTAATTTTACATCCTTATTTTATTGGGATTATTGATCAATAGCATCATGGAAGAGGAAATTAATAAATGTATTGAAGTATTGAAGAAAGGTGGAACTATTCTCTACCCCACGGATACCGTTTGGGGAATCGGATGTGATGCTACCAATGAGGAAGCAGTTGACAAGATCTACCGGTTGAAAAAGCGGATTAATATCAAAAGTCTTATTATTCTTTTGGATAGTGTAGAATCCATCTCCTCATATGTCAAGACGATCCCTGAAATTGCCTGGGATTTGATGAAAAATGTCGATAAACCGTTGACAATTATTTATCCCAACGCCCAAAACCTGCCAAAAAATGTTGTTGCGGAAGACAATTCTATTGCCATACGTATCGTTAAAGAAGAGTTCTGTAACAGATTGATCCAGACTTATGGAAAACCCATCGTGTCTTCTTCTGCCAATATTTCCGGAGAGCGGGCTCCTTTGGTGTTCAAATGCGTTTCCAAAGAAATGCTAAAGGGAGTGGATTATGTGGTGAACCTCTACCAGGACCGGTTACAGGAAGTCAAACCTTCCAGGATCATCAAATTGAATGAAAATGGAGAGTTCAATATTATCAGACCATGACAGAATCAAATTTCCGACAACTTTCCATAAAAAAAGAAGATAAGAAATTTACGATTAAGAATACCGGAAAAGAAACTCTGAAAACTTGGTTTTCCCTTCTTTCCCTTGGGCGGAAGTTAGATGAAAAAGCACCGAATTATCTAAAACAAGCTCTGGGGTGGTCATATCATGCGCCGTATGCAGGACATGATGGCATTCAACTTGCGATCGGTCAGATTTTCGACAAAGAGACTGATCATCTTTTTCCATACTACCGCGACATGCTAACAGTCATTTCGGCTGGCCTTTCTGCTGAAGAAATTATCCTGAACGGTATCTCCAAGGCAACAGATGTGGCGGGGGGAGGACGGCATATGTCCAACCATTTTGCAAAGCCCGAATGGAATATTCACAACGTTTCATCTGCCACCGGGAATCATACGCTTCACGCAGTTGGCGTTGCCAGGGCGATTAAATATTACCAGGCGAAAGGGGTTGCCATAAGTTCACAGGGAGAATCCTCAGTTTCTGAAGGTTATGTTTATGAAGCAATCAATGGTGCAAGCAAGGAAGAATTGCCTGTAATTTTTGTTTTCCAGGATAATGGGTATGGAATCTCTGTTCCTAAATCAGACCAGACGGCCAATCCCAGGGCAGCAGATAACTTCCTTGCCTTTAAAAATCTGGGCGTAATTTATTGCAATGGAAAAGATGTTTTCAATTCCATGAATGCAATGACCAAAGCTAAAGAATTTGTACTCCGGGAAGGAAAGCCCGTCATCGTTCATGCAAACTGCATCCGAATTGGATCGCATTCCAACAGTGATCGTCAGGAACTGTATCGCGGACAAGAAGAATTATTTGAAGCCCGCATGCTTGATCCCCTTGATAAGTTCAGGAAGATCTTGCTTTACGCGCAAAAATTTACTGAAGATGAATTGGGTGAGATTGAAGCACATATAAAACAGATTATCTCAGATGCACATAAGAAAGCGCTTGCTGCACCTGATCCTTCTGCTGATTCCATTTATCAGTTCGTCATGCCAGAATCATCGATATCTATTAAATACCCTGAAGGCATTTCAGATGGTTCCGGTCCGAAGAAACGGATAATCGACGCACTCAATGAGACTCTGAAAGCAGAATTCCGGCTTAACCCGGATACATTTATTTGGGGGCAGGACATGGCCAGCGGTGAAAAAGGCGGTGTGTTCAATATCACGAAAGGAATGCAAAATGAATTTGGCACGAAAAGAGTTTTCAACGCCCCGATTGCGGAAGATTATATTGTCGGAACTGCCAATGGCATGAGCCGTTTCAGCGACAAGATCAGGATTGTGATCGAAGGCGCTGAATTTGCGGATTATTTCTGGCCTGCCATGGAACAGCTTGTTGAAATGTCGCATGAATATTGGAGAACAAATGGGAAATTTGCTCCTAATGTAACCATACGGCTGGCTTCAGGAGGTTATATCGGTGGAGGCCTTTATCATTCGCAGACTATTGAAGGAGCCCTTACTACATTTCCCGGACTTCGCATCGTCTACCCATCTTTCGCTGATGATGCAGCCGGTTTGCTAAGAACCAGTATCCGTTCAAAAGGTCCTACAATTTTTCTGGAACCAAAGGCGTTGTACAATGATCCATGTGCAGAAGCTAATATTCCTGATGATTTTGAAGTTCCTTTCGGGAAAGCCCGGATAAGACTTCCGGGAGATGATCTCAGCATCATCACTTATGGAAACACTACACATATGTGTATCAGAGTAGCCGAGAAAATTGCCCGGGAAGGTCTGGGGAAGATCGAAATAATTGACTTACGTTCTTTGATTCCTTTAGATAAAACTACCATCCTGACTTCTGTTAAGAAAACGGGCAAAGCGCTTGTGGTACATGAAGACAAAGTTTTCTCAGGTTTTGGCGCTGAACTGACTGCCATTATTCAACAGGAAGCATTTACTTCATTAGATGCTCCGGTCGGAAGAGTCGGTTCCACATTCACACCGGTCGGATTTAATCGTATCCTGGAAAAAGCCATTCTCCCAAACGATGAAAAAATTTATCATGCAATCAGGGAAATCCTGACATATTAAATCACCTTGATAATCCTGACTGAATGAGACTATTGATTTGCATCTACATTATCCCCTTATTTCTTTTGTCCTTTTATTCGGCAAATGCGCAGAAAGAAAAAGTAAAAATACTGACCATTAGTGGAAAAATTTCTGATCAAGCCAATGGGGAAAGCCTCATCGGAGCTACGGTTTTTATTTCTGAACTGAAAACCGGGGCTGCTTCGGATATATATGGCAATTTTTCGATTTCCATGAAATCCGGTTCTTATACAATCGTATTTTCATATATCGGTTATAAGTCTCCAAAAATGACATCTGCAATGGCATTACCACCCTCCTCTCCATTATACCAGGTTTCGAAAATCGCAGGTACATTTTCTTTAAGCCAGCTTACACCCAT
>CAIWTA010000163.1 GCA_903915465.1 uncultured Bacteroidales bacterium
ACTATGATTTATGTGATTTATTTGATTTTTATGATTTTCGAACATCCATTAATCATGGTAATCAAAAGAATCACAAAATAAGTCTGAACTATGATTTGTTTGATTTTAATAATTGAGTGCAGTATAAAAACATTAAGATTCGTAATAAATGAAAAAAAACAATTCCCCTCAACCCCTAACCCCTTCTCCCTCAGGAGAGGGTTAGGGTGAGGTGCTTTTGGCTTTTTAGACCAGACTAATGATTGATATGATTTTCGAATTCTTATTAATCACAGTAATCACATAAATCAAACAAATCATTGTTCAGACAATTTTTCTGCCCACGCACATGCCTGCCCTATAAATGATAAAAGGGGTCAATTCTTAACGCACCGGCCCGAAAAACCGCGTGGCTTGGTGCTGGTGCCAAGGCCCACGTTCTCGTAGCTGTAGTTGAGGTCCCTGTACCACGCGTTTGGTGCAGAGGCTTGGGACGACGACCAGAAGGTAGTGCTGTTGGCAAGATTGATGAAATTGCCAAAGATGTATCTGTAGCCGCCTGGAAGAGCAGTAAAGCCGCTGCTGTTGGTTGCGCCTGTATTAGGTGATAACCAATGTGCAGTTCCTGCTTCTTTCATCTTCCCTCCAGCAACAGCTGGTCCACCCAAAAAGGTTGTCAGGGTTGACCATTCAGGATCTGTTGGTAAATGCCAGCCAGTTGGGCATATTCCCTGCACTCCTTCTGTGGTTGAGTATTGCATGGCTTCATCCCATTGGTATAAACCACCATAAACATCACAATTGGATTCTAAATCGTTGTAACAGTACTTTTCTATGATACTGTTATTTGTTTGGTTAGCGTTACCAAGGACTTTCGTGCCTATGTTGAGGTTCTGTGCAAACCAGCAATGCGTACCAATCAATACCGTGTTGTATGTCTTGCCATCGCGACTATCAGTCATAGGAGTTCCGCAAAACCACAATGGAGGAGTAGTAAATGTTGTATCATTACCATATGCCGTGCCTTCACTATTAGTAGCATACGCCCTTACATAATAAAGCGTATTTGCCATCAAAACTGTCAAATTACTCACAAATGTTCCAGTATCGACTCCATCATTGGTCTTAGTGTTTGCAGTTGTCGGATTGGGATTTGTACTCCAGCATACACCTCTTGCTACCACAGGAGCTCCACCATCCAATGATACATGGCCACCACTCGTAGCAGAGTTTGAAGTAATATTTGTAACGATTGTGGTCGAGACGATTGGAATACTTAATGGTACCATTGACATAATGGCAAAACTAGCATTGTTGCAAGCAATTGATAAATCACTTCCATCAACCAAACCATCACCATTAAAATCTTCAGAAATATATCCTGCTGATGCATTGGCTGCCTGGTTTCCGATATCCGATAAATCTGTCGCATCAACAATTCCATCTTGATTTGAATCACCTGAGTAGAAAAGGTAGAAATAATCGCTCAGCAACATGTTCTCACCGAAAGCCTGTGTCGCAGCAGATTCAAAATCATAATAAATAGTTGCCCCTTCAAATGAGATTGGAATAGCACTAGCTGTTAATACATGGTTCCGGTGTTTGATAGCTATATAATAATTCCCGTTGTAAGATGCCGGAATAGTAAATGTAGCAGTTCCATCAATATTGAGCGAAACATCATTTGCGGTATAATCAATTTCTGCGAAAATTAATTCATTATGTAATTCGACAGTCAGCTTATCAGCAATGTATTCTCCCCAGTGGTAACCGATCTCATCCATTACCGGGACCATAGTGCCAAATCCGGCATATAGTCCTTCAAGCAAGAGCTTTATATTGACAACCTTATCCGTCAAATCAGCTTTTATTCCTGTGGTAGAGCTGTTAATATTGCCAGGCTCCCTGATAACAGCTAAATCGCCAGGTCGTACTGCATTCTTTGCGGCTTCTGCTTTTACAGTGGTTATACTGTTGTCTTTGCTGCTCGATTGGGCTAATAGTCCAATATTGGTGAGCAAAAGAATGGTGGTGATAAGGGTATATGTTTTCATAAGACAGTATTTGATGGATGTATTTGATTATAAAAGTGTTCTGTATTGACCGGGAATTACTTCCCGGCCGTTTAATGTGCGTCTGGGCGCACTTAATCATGAACGCAGCGGGCTGAGAAGCCGTAAGCCTTGCCAAAGTAGTTGCTCATGCTGCTACCCCCACTGTAGAAGTAGAGGCTCCAGCCGTAAGTGGCATCGACCTGCGTATTACTCCAGAAGATCCCGTATCCGCCGCGATCAAACAGAAAACCGTTGAAGTACAGGTACCCGGCAGCGTGGAGTTTCAGACCGGAGCTCCAGGCGACTGTCCATGTTGTCCAGCCTCCATTTGATAACACATTGGTCCATTCGGTAGAAGTCGGAATACGCCAGCCGGTACCAACTTCAATAGTACAAGGATCGTTGGCGGCAACCCAATTAGAAGTTTCACTGATACTGCCCCATGTGGTATTGGGTATGCGGGTAGTCGTATATTGATACCCCTGTTTGCGATTAAACTGCCAGTACCAGCCTGCTGAGGCTTCAGTAGCATCATTAACAGCAGTTGCCTGCTGGGCGGCGCCGAGATTCCGTGTAATCCAGCATTTTGACGTTTCGCCGGGGATATTGGTTACGGTACCGTAAGTAACAGTTTTATTGACAGGAGAAACGTCTCCGGCGACATGATTAATGGTAAATGAAGAACCACATGCAAATGTTGTACAAGTAGCAGTTGTTTGAGTGAGAGTTACCGGTGTTGAATACCCGCATGTGTTATAAGCCCATACATACCGGGTATATGCCGTGTTACAACCTAGTCCTGTCTCAGTCTTTGAATTAGCAGTGCCCATGTCGGTGGCGGTACCATAATCATTCGTAGTATTCCATTTGTATCCTGTGGCACCGGATACTGTATTCCAGTTCCAGATTATCTGTGTCGGTGCAGGAACGTGCGTTCCTGCTGCAGGTGTTGCCGGAGGATTGAGAGATGTAGTCTGGGTCAGTGTTACCGCGGTTGAGTTTCCACATACGCTGTAAGCCCAGGCATAACGGGTGTAAGCAGTGTTGCAGGAAAGCTCGCTTTCGGTCATTGTAATTGCAGTGCCCATGTCGGTAGCAGTACCATAATCATTGGTAGTATTCCACTTGTAACCCGCTGCATTGAACACTGGATTCCAATTCCATACAATCTGATTTGGTGATGGAATATGAATGCCAGAAGTTGGTGATAAAGGATTCATGCAATTTGCACTTAATGTATACCAGGCACCATCCATATACATCGATAATGATCCCAGACCATTTGACCCGCAGTCCGTACAATAAACCAGAAGACCATCTGCGGGGTTAGCAATGGCATTGAGTTCAACTTTTGACATCCGGGGCGGAAGAAATCCTTTGTCATTGAATTTCACATCCAGTCCGGCTGAAGGATCAGGCAGGCTGCCATCTGTGTTAATTCCAACCTGTGCCGAAAGTTGAAAGGTTATTGAGAGAACGATTGCCAGAATGGCTGTGATGAGTAAATGCTTTTTCATAAGAAGGCGGTGTTTAATGAAGTTTTTGATTGAGTAGCTACCAAAAGGTAAATATACAAATTTTATTACAATCAGGGGGGAAAATTCAGAATGCGGTATGCAGGAATGCAGTATGAAGGAATGCGGGAATGCAGGAATTCTGATACCTCGTCGCTTGCTGCGAGGGTCTCATTTTTTTTAAAACAATACCAGTCGCTACATAAGCAGCCTTGGCTTCTTCGCTTCCGGCGAAGCAGGAAATCGAACGAAATGAAATAGAATAAGACGAAGCTGTGTTGTGGACGACGAGGCCCGCCCGGCCTGAGGGCAAAGATTGAAATAATGTAACGGACACGAATTGAA
>CAIWTA010000164.1 GCA_903915465.1 uncultured Bacteroidales bacterium
ACCCTTAAGTTCCTTTAAATACTGTCCTACGGACAGGGACCATTTCATATCATGCCGGAAATTTTGTATACTGACCTTCGTTGCTCAAATAAATAAGACCACCAAGTACCAATGATGAAGAAAATGCCGATATAAGGAATGTATGCATACCGATCGGCCGTAATCGCCATTCCAACAGATACAAATTGCAATACCAGTGCAAGGGTGACAAAATAAAACAACATCCCAAATCCAAATACCCTAATTCTACTTTGGTAAATTGAATCGTTGTAACAAAAGTATTGATAATATTGAGATTTAATGGATGTATTTATGGCAAAAATCAAGAAACGCAAATAGAGTGTAATGTTTTTTAACAATCTGTAAATCAATGTTTAATGTTAATATCTTTTTTATAAGTATTTTGAATAAATGTAATTAAGGCCCTGATAATCATTATTTTAAGTCAATATTTCACAAAAACTTAAGATATATGAAAACCAAGGCCTCCATCAAAAGTAATGCATTTATTTCAAATTTCCAAACCCATTTGGGTTTGAATAAATCAAGAATAAAATGTTTTATTTCATCCATTAGAACGAATATTTTTTCAGGAAGAATAAAGAACCAACTTGAAGAAAAACAAAAAAGTAGTTTACTGCATAAAGAGCCGGTGGTTCGCTATTCAAAGGGCCAGCGAAGAATACAAAATCTGGAATCCTCTATAAAATGCGGGTTCAAATCGATAATATCAACATATAAACCTTTTTTCCGCGCCGGACAAAAAACGCAACAGGACAAAGCACAACAATATATTGAAGGGATTTTCTGTGCTGAACGCGGGAAACGAAATATTGAGCGCATGGTTGAAGAAGTCTCAGGAAGTGAATATGAATCTTTGCAACATTTTATTTCCAACTCTCCTTGGGATTCGGAAGGTTTGATGCTGGAACTGGCTAAGAATGTTTCAAGAAAACTTCAGCCTTATGGTAAAATTGGTTGCACGGTGGATGAAAAAGCGCATTTGAAAAAAGGGACAAAATCGGGTGGTGTCGCACGGCAATATGCAGGAACCGCAGGAAAAGTTGATAATTGTCAGGTAGCTGTATATCTAAGCCTGACTGCTGGTAAATATTCCTCGTTGACAAATTTCCGGTTGTTTCTTCCACAGCAGTGGATTGATGATCCAAGGCGATGTCAAAAGGCAGGGATTCCAAAGCACAAAATGGTATTCAAGACCAAACCACAGCTTGGGCTGGACATGATCCGCGAACATCTTGATCATGGAGTACAATTTGATTATGTGAATGGGGATGGATTATACGGCAATGGATTCGAGTTCAGTAAGGGGTTGCAATCATTGAGCGTAAACTATGTTCTTGATATTCATCGGGATCAACAGATCTACATGCAGGAACCGGTGATTTCTGTACCTATAGCTGAAGAAGGAAAAGGAGGCAGAAAGCCGTCATTGCCAAAATCAGATATACTACCAATTACTGTTGAACACTATGCAAACTTTCTCCCGAAAAGTCAGTTTAAAGAGATACGGATCCGACCAACAACCAAAGGATGGCTGACGGCTTTGATTCATGTCGCTATGGTTTGGGTCTGGGATAAACAATCCGGCGATGGGTGTGCTATTAAACAAACCCTGGTGATCCGCAAGCCACTCGATAAAAAAGACAAGATGAAATACTCGTTAAGCAATATCCCTGTAAATGAGCAAAGCGTTGAAGAATTTGCTTTCATGCAGGCCCAGCGATTCTGGATTGAACGATGCTTTCGTGACGACAGTCATGATCTTGGCATGTCAGATTATCAGGTCAGAACATACAAAGGTTTTCTCAACCATATGACCTTAACCTGTGTAGCATTGGAATGGGTTCTGACAGAAAGATTGGAGAATGCAGATGCTATTCCACTGTTATCTGTAAACGATATCCGCATTCTGATTGCAAGCGAAATAAGGTCAAGGTTCGATTATGACTGCGATGAAAAACGCGGAGAACAGTTGGAAAAAAGGCATAAACAAAGGCAAAAGGACATCAATCGATATTATGAGCCCAATTTACCAAAGTAGAACTAATCATGGGGTTTATCTTAGTGGCTCGGGCAATTATATCAGTTCTACATCCGGCAATGTCTCTGTAACAGGCACTGGCGGCAGTACCCTTGGGACAGGTGCCGCCACCACGAATTCTGGTATTTATGTGTCCTCCAGTGCTATTATTTCTGCAGGAGGAGGGGGGACGGTATCGGTAACAGGTACCGGAGGTGGCAAGGGTGCATCAGGAATCGGTAATTATGGGATCAACATAACTCAAAGTGCGGTTATTACCTCCGGAGGGGGTGATGTTACGTTGGAGGGACATGAAGGTGCAGGCACAGCGGTGTCGGATGTAGCATTTATTGCTTCTTTCACTCCTACTGTCTCTACCCTTACCAATGGCGGCTTGCTCACCCTGAAAGGGAACAGTTTTACAGTAGTAAATAGTAGCATTCAGGTACCGGCAAGTTTGGGCATCCTAAACATTATTCCTGCAACATCAGGCATAAATATTAATATGGGATCATTAACAGACACTCCGGGCGGCCCCATTGCCATCGGCAATGCCGAACTTGCTCTTATGAGCGGCTGTCATCTGAACTTTGGGGATGCCAACACCGGAACCATAACCATCAGTGCTGCTATGACAGCCGCTTCAGGCAGTTCGGTGAAACTGACCACCGCCGCATCAGGGGGAGTGATTCCATCCCTTGCAGGCACCGATTTTACCCTCACCGGGCAAACGCTCAGTTTCGGGAGCGGTACACCGCTTAAGATAGATATTGGCGGAGCTGCTGTCAATACGGGCTACCAGCAACTTACGGTGGCCGGCACTGTAGATTTGACAGGCGCCACGCTTTCACTCAGCGGCAGCTACACTCCGGCAACCGGGAATGTGTTTACCATTGTTTCAGCCACGAGCGTTACCGGCACCTTCACCGGGCTGGCCGAGGGATCCCAGGTTACCTTCCGTGGTAAAACTTTGACAATTCACTATACTTCAACTGCGGTCACCTTAACGGCGGCTCTGGTAATCACCTCCTTCACCCCGGCAACGGGCGCCATTGGCAGCAGTGTAACCATTACAGGTACAAATTTCAATGCCACAGCAGCACAGAATATTGTTTTCTTTGGTGCTGTAAAAGCTACGGTTACGGCAGCATCTGCCACAAGTTTAACGGTAACGGTGCCTTTAGGAGCCACCTATCAATATATTTCTGTTACCAATCTTGCCGTTAATCTGACAGCCTATTCTGCACAACCATTTATTGTTACCTTATCAGGTAGCATTAATTTTGCAGCCAAAGTGGATATGGCAACCGGATTCAGACCTTCTTATGTAAGTATAGGAGATATAGATGGCGATGGCAAATCTGATCTGGTGGTAGCTAATAAATTCGAAACCACGGTCTCTGTATTTCGCAATACCTCCACTTCAGGAACAATCAGTTTTGCAGCCAAAGTAGATTTCCCAACAGGTGCATCTCCTAATTCAGTATGTATCGGAGATATTAATGGCGATGGCAAACCCGATCTGGCAGTAGTTAATTATGATGAAAATACTGTATCTGTATTGCGCAATACCTCCACTTCAGGAACAGTCAGTTTTGCAGCCAAAGCGGATTTTCCAACCAATGTCACCCCTTCTTCAGTATGTATCGCGGATATAGATGGCGATGGCAAACCCGATATAGCGACAGCTAATTATAACAGCAACTCAGT
>CAIWTA010000165.1 GCA_903915465.1 uncultured Bacteroidales bacterium
AACGGAAACCAAGCAGGTGGTGGCGCAACAGGATGTCCGCTCGATCGTACTCAGGGCATCATGCTGGCACTGGTATTAAGCCTTGGCTACGCGGGTTTCGCACTGTATCATCGCGGCAAACAAAGCAAGGAAATTGCTTAGTTGTCATTATTAATTTAATAATATCAAAAAATGCTTTAATGATAAACTCATATTCCAATTTGGTTGTTTGATTGGATGTTGAGTGGATTTTTAAAGAATGTTTACCGAAAGCCTTAGGTTGGGAACCCCCGCCTAGGGCTTTTTTTTTAGTACGTCCGGCATGCGAGATACTTATATTTATGGTCCGGATTATCTTGTATTAAACAATGAATTTCAATGACCGCCATTATGCGGTATATAATTACAATAATTGATATAAATAAAGTACACTTTTGCCTAAAAATGATTATATTTGGTATCTAAAAAGTCTTGTATCCCACTAACAAATGACTAACTACCTGCAAAAATTGCTCCCTGCGACTATAATTATTGCTTGTGTAGATACAATCAATCCGTTTGGTTATTGGGTAATGCCTGTGGCTATTAAAAACTGGAAAAGTCAATCATGTTGTCGGCTGAATATGTTTATTTGACAACCAGGATTATTAAAATGATTGACTTTTTTGAATGAAACCGTTTTTTGTAACCTGACGGTTACTTCAGGTGGAATCGCAAGCGCGGCAATCATTCTTCCTTCTCTCCTTTCTTCTCTGCGAAGAGTTTAAATATGTTTCCCTTTGACAATTCATTCAGGCAATTAATTTATGTCAATCAAAATCAAAAATTGTATGAAAAAAACTTTACTTATTTTGATGGCGCTTTCCCTTTGGGCTGGAAGCTCAATGGCGCTGGTAAGCACTTATATTTTTTCAAGTTTACCGGGATCTTACACAGCTCTCACTACGGAGACAATTCTATGGTCCACAACTTTTGATGACAATAGCTCTGCATCAATACCTATTCCAGGTATAACCGTTAATGGAACTGCCTATACAAATATGTTTGTTCAGGCAAATGGTTGGATTACGCTCGGAGGAACTTCAATTGCTTCGAGTTATGCACCAATTTCACAGACAACGGCTTATTCAGTTGTTATTTCAGCTTATGGCCGCGACTTGAATAATGCTGCGACTGGTACACCAAAAATATCTTACAACACCAATGACGGTGGTGATATTGTAGTGCAATTTCAGGATGTAAGAAGGTACAACGTTACAGGTGAAAGGTTGAGCTTTCAAATAAGGCTGCATGTGTCAAGCGGGTGTATTAAAATTGTATATGGTGGAACTATTACAGGTGGCACCAGTTCGTCTTATCCACAGGTTGGGTTAAGAGGCACAACCAATTCCGATTATAACAACCGAACTACCACCACCAACTGGACTGCAACCACTGCAGGTGTCGCTAATACTTCAACCTGCTTAATGTCCACAACCGTTACTCCAACTGTGGGCTTAACTTATATATGGTGTCCTTCTACATTGCCTGTTATAATCGTTAATCCTGCCAATCTGAATTTAGGATATGTACATTTTGGTGGATTTTCTGCTGTAGCTTCATATTTGCTTTCTGGTAATTATCTTACCAGTAGCCCAATTGTTGTATCGGCTCCAACCAATTTTGAAGTATCACTCAGCTCTGGTGGACCTTTCGGTGCCAATGTGAGTGTTATTTTCACACCGCCTATTCTTGCCAGTACGCAAATTTTTGTCAGGTTTGCACCCACTGCAACCAATACAGATTACAGCGGCAACATAACCAATGCCGGTGGGGGTGCTTCAGTTAATGTGGCAGTAACAGGTACTTCCTGGGAATATAAAAAATGGTGCACTTCCAATGCTACATCAGCTCTTGACGAAGAAATATTTAACGTATCTGTTGGAACGATCAATAACACATCCGACTGCAGCACAACTGCTCCAGGCCCTGGTTCAATTAAAAACGAGTACAGCAACTATTATTACGATGTTGCTCCTGCTGATCTGGCGAGAACAACTTCTCCCGCTTTTAGTGTACAGATTGGAACTTGCGGAACCACTGCTTATTCTAATGCCGTTAAAATTTTTATCGACTTTAACCAGGATGGCGATTTTGCTGATGCAGGTGAAGAAGTATATGTATCACCAACATATACTGCAGGGGCTCATGTTGAAACAGGATCTCTTCTGATTCCGATGAGTGCCTCATTGGGCTACACCATGATGCGCATTGTGAATGTTGAAACAACTCTTCCAGGTGGCATCACTTCCTGCGGAACCTATGGCTATGGCGAAACAGAAGATTATATGGTAAATATAATCGCTGCTCCGGCTTGTCCTGCTCCTGTCAACCTGATTGTTACAGCATACGGTCACCAGGCGCATCTTGCCTGGACAGAAACTGGTACTGCTACTTTGTGGGATGTTGAATATGGACTTGCCGGATTCAATCATATTGGCGGAACAACCATTTTAAACCTTGCAAACCCTTTTACCGACATTTTCGGTCTGTTACCTTCTACTGGTTATGACTATTATGTAAGGGCAAATTGCGGAGGCGGCATATACAGCACCTGGTCGGGGCCCAAAACCTTCACCACAACCGTATCATGTCCTGCTCCTGTATTGCCTGTTGCTTCTTTAATCACAGCAACCGGGGCAACCGTTAACTGGACACCAACAGGAGTTGAAACAGCATGGACAATCCATTTTGGTCCTGCAGGATTTGTTAACAATAGCGGTGTAGGTTATGATTCTGTTGTTTGCACTGCTACGAAGCCATATCCATTAATCAACCTCAATCATTCAACTGGCTATGATTTCTATGTAAGAGCCTGTTGCGGTGTTGGCGATTTAAGCTTATGGTCAGCTAAAGGAACTTTCGCAACGCTGTGTAATGCAATAATACCAACCCCCTGGAGTGAAGGATTTGAAGGGATGACAACGGTTGGTTCAAAAATTCTTCCACCATGCTGGTCATATGAGAATGTTGTTGGAACCGGAGGCCCATTTTCTTCAGCTACTACTGGTACGTATTATGGCCCACGTAGTGGAATACATTTCATTTATACTCTATATAGTAACACAACCTGGGTTTTCACACCCCAAATGTTACTCAGCAATGTGTCCTACGATTTTTCATTCTATATGATGAATAAATATCCTACAAGTCCGATTGACTTCCTCATGGATGTGGCGTATGGTACAACCAACAATTCGGCAGGCATGACCAATATACTAGCATCTTCTGTTGTTTGCAGCAACAGTTCGTATGTCAAGTTTACTTATACATTTACGCCGACTGCCAACACCTATTATTTTGGTGTTAAAACCGTGTCAGCTACAAGTGGTCCATGGTACATCAGTTTTGATGATTTCAGGTTAGAGCCTACTCCTCCCTGTTTGTTGCCTTTAAGTTGCACCATCACGGGTATTACAAGTAGTTCTGCATTTGTAGGCTGGACGGGTGCAACAACGGTTGACATCGATTATGGTCCTGTTGGCCATATTGCCGGTACAGGCCCGGGTTTTGTTAACGGAACATCTGCCAATCCGCAATTGATAGCTCCTTTGTCTGCCAACACTTCGTATGATGTTTACATCAGGCAGGATTGTGGCGGCGGATTGTACAGCACATGGTTTGGCCCGGTAACTTGCAAGACATTGTGCAATCCAATTGTTCCTGGTCCATGGTGTTATGGTTTTGATGACATGCTGATCACCGGTAATAATATACTTCCGGATTGCTGGAAAGCTGAATCTCCAACAGGGACTCCCTGGTCGTCAGGCACTGCTGCTTCTATTACATATAACGATCCTTGTTCAGCTCCAAACTATGTATATGTGTATTATATCCCGAGTGCGGCAGATAAATTCCTTATTACTCCTGGTTTTACACTTTCACATAATATAAACTACGAGTTCCGATTCAAATGGGTTGGCGACGGATTTGCCGGATGGACGGGTGATGTTATGGTAAACACAGCTCAGACAGGAGCAGGTGCCACCCTATTGGGTGTTCCATTCTTAAATGCCGGAACCACTACTTCCAACAATTGTATTTTGACTAAAAGGACCTTCCAGCCAATTCTCGATGGAACGTACTACTTCATGGTTAGGGTAAACAATTCGGGTGTTCCCTATTATCTTGGATTTGATGATTTCTGCGTAGATTTAGCACCTGCATGTTTAGAGCCTGTCAATCTCACTGCGACCAATATTACCCAGAATACTGCCAGCCTAAACTGGACAAGCACAGGTTTGTTATTTGATATTGAATGGGGTGATGCAGGATTTACACCTTTGGGCATTCCCACAGTATCGAATATTCCTGGATCTTCGCTTCCTTTTACTTTATCAGGACTTTTAGAAAACCATTGTTATTCTTATTATGTCAGGGAAAATTGTGGTGGCGATCCTTTGGTTTACAGCACATGGGCAGGTCCTTATACTTTCTGCACACTTTGCGGAGCCCTTCCATTTCCATATTATGAAAACTTTGATGCTGTGATTGCTCCTGCAATTCCTGCTTGTATGACGGTTACGAATGACAACGCGGATGCAGTATCATGGAAAACCAACACCAGCTATTCAAGATCTGCGCCCAACAGTATGTGGATTAGTTACAATACCGCTGTTGCTATGAACGATTGGTTCTTTACACCAGCAATAACTCTGGCTGTTGGTACATATAAGGTGAGTTTCTGGTACAGGAGTTCAGGAATATCGTACCCTGAGAAACTGGAAGTTAAATGGGGAACTAAAGCTGAAGCTGCCTTTATGACAAACGGACCGATTTTCAACAATCCTGCTATTCAATCAACAACCTATACTGAAGGTACCGGAAATATGGTAGTTACTACAGCAGGTGATTATTATGTTGGATGGCATGGATACAGCGATGCTGATATGTATTTCATGTGTGTAGATGATATCTCAATCACACAATCAATTGCTCACGATGTGGGTACATCTTTGATAGGTTTGGCGGGAATTGTTCTCCCGACAACACCAATCACTCCGACGGCTGCTGTTACAAACTATGGAGCAAATCCTGAAGCATTTATTGTTACCATGACCATGAGCAACGGATATGTAAGCACAAAACCTGTAACCGGCCTTGGTGTTGGTTTAACCACGACAGTAACTTTCGATCCATGGATACCCACTATTGGTGTTTGGACTGTAGGAGTATGTACCGGACTTTCTGGGGATCTGAATACTTTAAACGACTGCAAGTCACAGATGGTAAGTGTTCAGGTATTACGGAAAGTGTATGCGTATGTAGCATATGACCCAACTACGCCCGTGCCCTTACCCGAAGGCCCAGCCTGGTTCTATGCTCAAACTCCCGGTACAATTACATCCCTTGCCCCAACTACTTCCGGTCAGTTTATCGCCGCAGGTACCTGGGCTGACGGTGTGTGGTACGGTTCCGAATATTACGATGCCACGCTATCTCCAAATGGCGGGGGCTGGTGGTCCATTAATGAAACTACCGGGGCAATGAACCTGATAGCTGACATTGATATTGGTTTTACCGGAATCTCATTCAATAAGAATACAAACATGATGTATGGAACTGAATGGACGGGTACAACCAATAATTTGTATGTAATAAATCGCTTTACCGGTTCTTCCTCATTAATTGGCTCCTATGGTGCCGGAGAATTGATGATTAACCTGGCAAGTGACGGCAGCAATTACCTTTATTCTATCGGTATAAGTTCTGACGTACTCTACAGGATTGATCCTTCGGTTCCGAGCGCCGTTGCTGTCGGACCTACCGGATTTAACTTTAATTATGCTCAGGATATGGAGTGGGATTGCATAAGCAATGTCATGTTCGTTGCAGGTTATACAACTTTGGGATCCTTATACGTCGCTAGTCTTTCAACAGGTGCCTGCACTCCTGTTGGCAACTTTCAGGACGGATGTCAGATGACTGGTATGGCTATCCCATGCGTAGTAATTCCTCCGGGAGGAGTAACAGGAACAATTACAGATCTGGATGGGGTTGCGCCACCTGAATCAGACATGTATATCCAGGCCCACACACCTTGTAATCCGAATGACACCCTGAGTACATTGAATGGCGGGATCACATATTCAGTTGTTAATGGCGTTGGCACTTACAATGTGAATTATACCAGCTTTATTAATCCTCCGGTTCCGGGTGATCAGATATTTATAACTTTCAATAACTCGGTTACATCTGCGTTTGAAATGGGAAAGGTTGAAATCATGCCTGGCCCGATCACTCCATTTAATGTTGTAATTCGCCTTGTACGTCATGTTGTCCTGCCAACCTTTACTTCATGTGTTATAGTGGCGATTCCGCCTCATACAACACTCAAAATTCATTATACCCACGTAACCTATTGCGCTAATACGGATGTTTTCTACTGGAATGGACTTCGCTGGGTGAAATACAGACAATGGAACTGGAACAAAGTCGGCGATTGGCTATATATCCAGAATATCACCAATAGGCCTGTGATTTATTGTATTCACAATGATGACAGACACGGTCGAACTGAGTTTGACCTCATCATGGAACTGCCCTTTATACTAACCTCCCCTTCTAACGCCAATGTATATGCATTAGTCAATATGGGTTGTAAAAACAGTCCACACATCAGCTGTGAATTCGGTAATATTATTGCCCCCACACATACATTTATTGATTATGAAGGCGCTTTTCTTGATAATTTTCCTTCCAGATTAGGTACCGATGGTGTCCAGAACCTCACAATTCAGTTTGAAAGCTCTGATAATAATTACTGGAGTGACATGAACCTGATGATTGATCTGATTAATGTCACACAACCCGGTACACTGCACCTTTACATCCCGGATGCTACGATACCTAACGTCTCTGTCACAATAAATCCGGGAGATACTGTGTGTTACTTTAATCCCGGGGGAATTCTGAGTCCAGGCCCACACACAATGACCGTATCAGCATCGGGCGGGCTTTCAATGGGAATAGATTGCTTTAATTTCTCATCGGCAGTCACAATTCCGGAAATCAAGACGCTGAACCTCAGCTACGTATTCCCGGAAGGGCTGTATGCAGGATCAGGTTTGCTAAACCCATCTTATGATGACCTTGGATTACATTGGCCAGCCGGTGTTTCTGATCATATCACTGTTGAGTTGCACAACGCATCAACATATTCTACGATTGAACATTCGGTTCCTGATGTTGCCCTGAGCGAAGCCGGTACAGCTACTGTTTCGATACCTGCTGAACTGAACGCTTCATACTACATAACCATTAAGCATCGTAACTGCATAGAAACGACTTCAGCACTACCGGTTAATTTCTCAGGAGCTGTTATCAGCTATGCATTTTCTACGCAGGCTCAGGCTTATGGCAACAACATGCGCCTTATGGATGATGGATATGCTGTTATCTATACCGGTGATGTGAATCAGGATGGACTCGTTGATGGAGACGATCTGCAAGCAATTGGTAACCTGGCCGATTACGCTGGTAGCGGGTATGTGCCTGAGGATATCACCGGAGACGGTTTGGTTGACGGAAGCGATCTGCAAGCTGCAGGTAACAATTCTGATTATGCTATTGGAGCAGTGCTACCATAATATTAAAAGAGGCTGTCTCAAAAGATAAGATTGTAATGATAACCGCAGAGACGCAGAGACGCAGAAGGCTGATAATCAATGCCTTTTTTCTCTGCGGCTCTGCCTTTCCGCAATAAAAATAGACTTTTGAAACAGCCTCTTTTCCTAAGGAAAAAAGTAGTTTCGCAGAAACATAATTTTTAACCACTAAATACAAAAGGTATGAAAAAATTAATCACTCAATCACCAAAAACCGTGCTGTTACTAATTATGATGTTGGTTTTTGTGCAAGCTACTGCGCAAAAAAGGTATGCGCCTGTAGCGGTTAGTGATATGCAGTACACCATCGAAAATGATGTTCAGGTTTCTCCTAACGAAATGACTTTTGAACTATGGATCAAAGACAATGATCCGGCCACATCGTTTGAACTTTCAATTATTCAGGCAGGTGTCCGTGTCAGCAATTCCATCATCGGTGATGGGACAATCACGGTTAGTCTTGTCCCACTCTCTTCGCAACTGGTCACATTACAACAACCGACCGGCGCCCTATGGGAAACTGATGCAAACAATGGCACCATTAAACTTACTCCAAAAGCTGGCCCTGGTTGTGGCAGTGGAACCATTATTGCAACCACCGGACTGGGAACCCGGGTGATTGGCATCAAAATCACCAACTCTGTTCCTTTTCCGGAAAACTCTCATGCAAACCTTACTTTCAACTTTACTAAGTCTCCATACCCGACAAAAGTTTTCCAATATTCTGGAACGCCATCTGCCAGCAATATGTTGGTTGCTCATGCAACCAACTGCTTTCAAGGATCTACATACAGAAACATCGCTCTTAATCCTACATACGCTGTAACCGGTGGCGGCTATTACTGCGAGGGAGGAGCCGGATTACCAGTTGGTGTAGCTAATTCACAAGCAGGTGTAACTTACTGGCTATATGCAAATGGAGTAATCACAACACAATTTATTCCCGGTACAGGCGGAGCCATTTCTTTTGGCCTCGAACCGGGTTCATTTGCAGGAATCACTTATACAGTAAAAGGAGTAGTAAATCCGGTTTACTCTCAATGGATGAATGGAAATGCGGTTAATTACACGATTATCCTTGCGCAAACCTGGTCAGGACTTGTTAGCAATGATTGGAACACTCCAGGAAACTGGATTGGAGGCAATGTTCCATCAGCTGCCGATGATGTAATTATTCCGGCTGGTTGCCCTACTTATCCTGCTCTGTTAGCTGGTTCAAGCACATATTGCCAGAATTTAGAAGTTGCTGGATCCGGTATAAAATCGGCTTCTTTCCCAGGCGGTCTGTCAATTTCAGGGGAATTAGAAGTTGGAGGAAATATGATAATTCCCACAAGTGGTTCATTGGATATTACTGCTGGCGGAGCACTGACAGTTAGGGGAGACCTGACAATTTCCGGCATCCTTCTTGTAAAAAGCCAGGGATCACTTCTCACCAACGGAGCTGTTACCGGAACTGCAATTATACAACGGCGTATTGTTACTGACTTAGGATGGCATTTTTTTTCTTCACCAGTTGACTACCAGGAAATCTGCAATGGTGAATTTGCCCCGATAGATGATAATAGTTTTCCCGGGAATATCGAAACTTGGGATTTCTACAAATGGTTACCGAATTGTCCTATTCCTCCTGATAAACCCTGGATAAACCTGAGAACATCAGCGGGAAATGTCAACTATGCTGAATTTGGAACTCCACCGTTGTTTGAGGTCACCAAAGGATATCTAGTGGCATATGGCGATGGTTTCCAGACCACCAAGTCTTTTGTTGGATGCCCGAACACGGGGGATAAAACCTGCACTTTCTTTGACATTGTCACTGCATGTGATTTTGCCCTGGCCGGTAACCCATTCCCATCAGCAATTGACTGGAATTCTATAGATAAAACAAACCTGGTAAATAACTACTATTATGTATGGAATGAAAATAAAACCGGCGGAGCTGGTTACGAGTATTATGGAGGTTTGTTATTCCATTCGCCAGGAGTCAATGGCCGCATTCCTTCTATGCAGGGATTCTTCGTTTGTGTTCGTTTGGATGGTGGCAAAACTCTTGAACTACCGAATGCTGTGCGTACTCATGATGTTCTTGGTGATTATTGGTTGAAAGAAACTCCGGCTAATAAATTATCGATCACTCTGGGTAATGGAACCAATTATGACGAAGCTGTCGTTATGTTTGAAAACAACTGTAGTGTCGGGAAAGACCGTAACGATGCCGAAAAACTGTTCAGCATGAGACCTGGAATTCCTCAGGTATATACGATCGTGGATAATGATTTGAAAGCCTGCCTGAACGCTATGCCATATGTTACCAATGAAACAGCGATTCCTGTAGGATTTGTTGCACCGGTGCATGGTAACTACAGCATAAAGGTTACCGGTATCGAAAGTTTCAGCCCAATGACAGGCTTGTCACTTGAAGATTTGAAATTGAATATTACCCAGAATTTGCGGCAGAATCCGGTTTATAATTTTACTGCCACCGGAAACGAAGATGCGGGCCGCTTCCTGTTGCATTTTGCCGGACCCATTGGTATTGGTGAAAAGGACAACAGCGCGGTCAACATTTATTCTAACGAGAAGACCGTTTTCATCACGTGCGCTGCCGGATTCCGCAATGCAGAAGTAACAATCAGCAGCCTGTTAGGCCAGAAAATCTTAACACGGAAGCTGAACGATCAGACTTCAAACCAGGTTAATGTTAATGCCCTGAAAGGCTATTACATTGTAAAGGTTCAGACCGAATCTTACGTGAAAACAGCCAACGTGTTTATTAACTAAGTAAATGACAAGAATGACGATTATGCAAATGACGAATGTAGAATGCCGAATGTCGGTTATTTTCTGGGCGCAGCTGCGGTGGGGTGACGAGGCCGCCCGGCCTGAGGGAAATAATAAATAGAAAAATATTGAAATTTAAACAGTCTCTAATTCGTAATTCTAAATTCATGTCATTCCATTCGCATATTCGTCATTCTTTATATCAGCAGATCAAATTGTAAAGTCAGACAGTTACAGAATTTTGAAAATAAGATTATAAAAAGTAATTCAGATTAGCCTTTCTGATCAGCATCTGTAGAGAAAGGTGAAAGAAAATTTTGACCCTTTACCTTCTTTGCTTTCCACCCATATCTTCCCGCCATGTTTTTCGATGAATTCTTTACAGATAATCAGCCCTAACCCTGTACTAAGTTCGCCTTCGGTACCTCTGCGTCCAGTTTGATTATCGAGGCGGAAGATGTTTTTTGTCATTTCACTACTCATTCCAATACCTGTATCTTTGATGGATATTTCTACAAAATTGTCATCCAAAGACTGTGCAGCGATGAATATTTTTCCACCTTTGGGCGTAAATTTTATAGCATTAGATGTTAAGTTACGCACAATTGCCCCAAGCATGTTCTCATCCGTAAAGACCATCAAATCTTCCGGAATATCATAGCTGATGGTGATTTTCTTGTGACGGGCTAATTCCAGAAGCGCCAACAAAATTTCTAAAATTTTCGGCATCAATAAAAACGATACAGGGATAAATGTGGTTATTCCCCGTTGCAATAGTGACCATTCCAAAAGGTTTTCGAGCAACCTGTACAGGTTGGTTGCAGCGTTTTTCATAAGAAGTGCCATCTTTTGAATTTCTTCCAATGGGATGGTGTCAAGTTTCTCAGCCATAATTTTTGTAAAGCCAAGGAAAAGGTTGAAAGGGCTGCGCAGATCGTGTGCAATGATTGAAAAGAACTTATCTTTTTCAGCATTTATTTTTAGTAAGTTTTCTTTGCTCTCACGCAAAGCATCCTCAGCATGCTTCTGTGCCGTAATATCCCAATTGGTGCCTATCATGTGCAGGGGTTCTCCGGAGTCATTCCGCTGAACAATAGCAAGAGCTCTGATGTAGCGAATAGCTCCATCCGGCCAGATTATCCTAAACTCGGTATTGAGATCTTTTTTTTCGCGTATCGCCGTCTGGACCTCTTCATCGCCTTGTGCCACATCGTCAGGATGAACGCCGGCCAACCAGGATTCGTAAGCGTTGCCAAACTCCTTTTTGTCAACTCCGTAGAGTTTATACATCTGGTCGTCCCAAAATAGAATATTGTTAACAATATCTAAGTCCCACACACCTACCCTGCCGGCACGCGTGGCTAGTTCCAAACGAGCAGATAATTGTTTCAGCTTGGTTTCCGCCTGTTTGCGCTCAGTGATATCATGAACAACGGTATAACGGTATTTTTTATCCTGAACATAAATACTTTCTGCTGATAACAGCACATGCTTGATGTCGCCGTTCTTCGCTAATAACTCGGTTTCTATATTATTTGCTTTTCCATTACTATCAAGTTTCCCGGTTATGGCATTTATTGTTTCAGCGGTTAGAATACCTAAATCCGCTGCTGTTTTTCCAATTACTTCATTTTCATTAAATCCAAGCAGATTGCAAAAAGCTTCATTTACTTCAATGTATTTGTGGTTTTCCAAATCACTTAAACCACAGGCGGAAGGATTGATATGAAATAACTTTGAAAACTTTTCTTCTGAAAGTTTGATTTGGGAGATATCCTTTGTAACCCCGAAAATTGCAGGTTTACCGTCCCAAAATCCATGGGAAACTCTTGTTTCAACCGGAATTTGAACACCCGATTTTGTAATAATCGGGACAGGACAAAACGTTGCTTCTCCGTTTAACATTTCGCCAACTATTCTGCCTGCTTCATCGCGGCGGTCGGGCGGATGAACCATGAGAACTGATTTTCCGAAAAGTTCTTCCCGGGTATAGCCGAGACGGCCAATGACTGTTGTGTTGGCGTGAATTATATTACCTTCTTCATCCAGAATAAAAAGAAAATCGTCGATTGCATTAAAAAATGCCTCATAATTTTTACGGGTTTGTGCCAGTAAATTTTCTGCCTGCTTGCGCTCGGTGATGTCTTTATCAACGCCACGGTAACCTTTGAGATTTCCATTTTCATCCAGTATGGGCACACCATTGGTGAGGAGACAGATTCTTTCGCCATTTTTCCCGATGTTCCAATTCTCCAGATCCTTTATTGGCGCCTTATTTGCTACGATTTCAGAAAAAATCGCAGCCACTCTCTTCGCTTCATCCGGTGGCATCAAATCGAATGGTGTTCTTCCAATAACGAACCCACGGGATTGCCCCAAAAGGTCAAAGCTTTTTTGAGAGGTATAGGTATAGACGCCATTCTCGTCCACCTCCCAAACCCAGTCAGCCATACTGAACGTGATATCTCTCAGCCGGTTCTTACTTTCTTTCAATGTACTCTCCATCTGCTTACGCTCTGTGATATCTTGATGAGTTCCAGACATTGACAGAGGACTGCCCTCTTCATCCCATGTGTGAACTTTTCCCTTGTCAAGAACCCATATCCAACTCCCGTTTTTATGCTTCATTCTTGCTTCACACTCGTAATAATCTGATTCGCCTTTGAAGTGTTTTTCTAACAATTCAACCGACACTTTTAAATCATCCGGATGAGTATATTTCTTCCATGTTTCAATACTTTGTGGTGAGATTTCTTCCAACGTATAGCCTATCATTTCTGCCCATCGTCCGTTGAATATTGTTTCTCCCGTTTGAATATTCCATTCCCACAATCCAGCATTCAAACCACTTAAAATATCTATAAGTCTCCGGTTTTCGGCAGCCAGCTTTTCTTCCACCAGCTTGCTGTCAGTAACCACCTGTTGGCTATTTTCGATTTTCATAGGAATTATATTTTCGTTTTTTCATTAGATCATTGGATTAAATGTAGGAATAGAAGATAATCCAAATAAGAAAAACCTCCATCAAAAGACAAAGGCTTTTCATCCTTTTTTGCCACCATTGTGGTTTGGCGGAACGCATGGTGCCGTCTTTTCTTGTTCTACCGCATCAAACGATGAAGTCAATAATTAGAGTCAGATTCAATGCAGCAATTCAAAGATACAACAAAATCGTTTGATTTCCTAACGTTTTAACATTTTCCTTTTCAATGGTTGATTGGGTGAAAATTGTAAATTGAAAGCCCCGAATCCAAAGCATAAATGGTTAACAAAATCCGGACAAACAGAAACAACCCATTAGTTAATGTATAATTAATCAATGGGTTGACGTTTGTTTGGGTTGTCCCACCAGAACAATATCAGCTTATAATCATTTATAACAAATATTGAATTGAAATCTTATAATTAACAGTTATATAGCTTGTTATAAAAATGATTATAAGAGATTATAAAAATTAATTATAAGCAATTATGATACTTTTTAGGAACAAAATAGGAACATTTTTGAAAAAAATTGTGTATCTTTTGGTATATTAATGTCACTGGAAACGGTGGCACCTAAATCCTTGACACTCCATGCCAATGAATCCATACCATTCATAATTTCTCGTAATTCTGTTGTTTTTGGACGAGATGGATATGTGATTTCTTGTTCAGTATTCAGTGCTAACGATGTATTACCTGACCAACCCAGTGAAAGAAATACAATTATTATGACTAATATCGACTTTTTCATAAATACATTTTTGAGAACAAATAAACCAAAGCGATTATGATCCCAAGTTTAAATGTGATTTTGAATAGTTCAAATGCTGCTTCCAATAACCAGACAAAGAATATAATGACTGTCATTAATAATAATGGCGAGAAAATGATCCACAGGCTTATAAAAGGGAATATCCATTTTACCAGCAACAACACGAGCGTCACTATCAACAATAACCCGAAACCTGTTTTTTGTAGCAATTCCATTATCCTTGATTTACATCAGAAAGAATTGACGGTTTTTGTAAATGACCTTTCCAACATTCCAGATTATACTACCGAGGAAGGTTATAAAAAGTGATTGAAAATACAGGAATAGCAGTGATTTCCACCAGACAAGGCTGAACAATTCTACCATCGCTGTGAAAGGATCGATTCCGAAAAATAGCTTTGTCACCCCAATATTTATGTAAATGGTCATTGCTGTGGGAGTGCCTATAAATAAGAGAACAAACAGAATAACCTTCGTTTTTAAATAATAGATAATTAGTTTTCTATCCATAAGTTCTATTTTGGTCAAAAAAAAAGACCTCACTGGGAGGTCTTGCAGGAGCAAAGATAATTCCGAAGTCTCCAAAAAAAAAATTTATTGAAAAATATTTTATTGGGCACGGAAGTGCCTCATAAGGAAGAGCCCCTACAAATCATATAGAATTCCCCAATCAAGAAACTTTTAAGCTATACTTTTTCCGGATTATTGAACGGTTCCGGAGTCACTGCCCCCCATTCCGGAATGTTTTTATGCCGCTTCTTCGCTCCACTCCCTATATCTTTCCGTTGCCTGCTCCATTATCTCATCCATCACCACGTTAAGCTCTTCCAAGGTAATCTTCCCCCGCAGTGCTTTCTTAACCGCCAGCATTATCTGTGCTTTGGCATCAGGTTTTTTGTACCAGTCAACCTGAAGGTTTTTCTTAATGGATTGAACGATTTGTTTCACCAATTCCGAAATAACCTTGTTGTCGGTAATGGCTTTCTGATGCTTGGCAAGGATTTCATAGAATGCCAGTTCTTCTTCTTCAAGTCCCAGTTGCTTGGCACGCTTATCTTCCTCGGTTATCTCCTTGGCGTGTTTTACCAGTTCAACGATTGTTGTGTAGCTGTCAATGGCGTTTTCGTGGTAACGCTGAATAACCTTTTCCACTTCTTCCTTCAGGGATGTGTATTTTATGATATTTTTATAACGCCGCAGGCTGATTTCATTGTTTAGAATCTGGCGCAGGATTTCAATCTTGATATCAATCCCTGATTTCTGAGCTTTGGCTCCCAGCAGGAATTCATCGTTCAGGATAGATATATCTGGCTTTTCAATTCCTGCCATTGCATAGACGTCCACAATATCTTCGGACTCTATGCTCCGTTGGATAAGTTCCTTGATCTGGTCTGCCTTCAACTTTGTTTCCCGTGGTGGGTTCTTAACCTTTCCAACCGTAACGCCCAGATGCTGGAAGAACAGGATGTCCGTTGTTACTTCTTGGATGCGTGGATGCGATTTGATCAGGGGAACCAGTGCACTCATTCGCTTTTCAGCCAATTGGAATTCCTGACAAAGTTTATCGTCTTTTACAAGATGGTTAAGTGCTGATGATATCAGAAGAAGTTTATTGGAATTATCAAGGGCTTTCCATTGGCTATAATTGAAATCTACTGGCAAGTATTTCCTGAGTTCAGCGATAATCGCCAGTAATTCATCAAACCCTGCATCCGTATCAATAGTGGGTTTTCCGGTACCCCCGCTACCCGTGTATTTTTTGGTGGCATTTTTCAGATTATCACCAATTCCGATGTAATCCACAATCAGTCCATTGGGCTTGTCTTTGAACACTCGATTTACCCGTGCAATGGCTTGCATAAGGTTATGATCCTGCATAATCTTATCCACATACATTGTATGCAAGCAGGGAGCGTCAAAGCCCGTAAGCCACATATCCCGAACAATGACAATTTTCAGCGGATCATCAGGGTCTTTGAACCGTTTCTTGATGGCTTCATGTTGGTCTTTGGTGCGGAAGTGCTG
>CAIWTA010000166.1 GCA_903915465.1 uncultured Bacteroidales bacterium
ATCTAACTCCTGAAGTCAATCATTTGTTTCTTGTCACATCAGAATTATTAAGAGTTTCAGAAGATGTAAAAAAAAATTCCCCACTGATTTAAGTGAGGAATCCTGTTCAGTACCCGGAGCCGGTTTACTTGATTTTTGACTTTATTTAACTATACTTTTCTGTATCAGTTGTTTATCAGTCACTTAATTTTTAGAATATTTCCAAATAAACCCCATTTTTATCCATTTTATGAATTTTTTGGGTACCCGATTAGGGTACCCAGTTTTTTTTCGTATATTCGCATCTCTCTAGCAATTCCGAAATATGGCCAACATTCATTTCTACCTTCAATCAGGCAAAGTTAACAAAAAAGGTCAACAACCCATTATTATGCGGATAACTCAGCAGTATATCCGGACTATCATTTTTGTTGGCCATGTTGTGAAACCAAAACACTGGAGCCAGACTAATGAGAAAGTGTTAAAGCAGAGAGAGGATGAGCCGGATAACAATTATATCGCTATCAATGAACGACTGAGTCTGTTGAAGGAAAAAGCCGAAAGAGCTATTAACGATGCCTTAAGAGACGAGATTGTGATAACTGAGGCTTATCTGAAAAATGCCATAATCAATCCTGCCGGGAAACAAAGAAAAACCAACCGGACTTTCTTTGATGTTCTAGATGAATATATCGAGAGCAGTAAGGCGATTAAAGCTGAAAGGACAATCGTTTGTTATGGGACGTTCAAAAATTTTCTGCTTGATTTTGAGAAAGACACAAAAAACAAAGTTGATCTTCATGCCATAAACTATAAATTTTTTGATACTCTCAGGACTTACGCGTTTATCAAAAGGAAGGCCAAGGATAATTACTTTGCCAAGATCATAAGTACCCTGAAAGCTTTCCTTACATGGTGTCAGAAGCGAGGGTACATAAAAGATTTAACTTATAAAGATTTCAAAGCAACTGAGCGTGAGAAGGATGTAATTTATCTTACCATGGAGGAATTGATGACGCTCTATAATTTCCAGTTCACTTCTTACAAAAGGACCAGGGCCAGGGATCTATTTTGTTTCATGTGCTTTACCGGAATGCGTGTCTCGGATCTGCAGAACCTTAAAAGGGAGCACATCAGGGATGGGCAGATCTTTAAAAACATCGTGAAAACGCATAAGACCGAGGTTATCCCCTTGAACCAATACGGCAAGGCCATCCTTGCAAAGTATGAGGATTTGGAGAACAAACCACTTCCTAAGCTCTCCGCACAGAAAATCAACGATCATATCAAGGAATGTTGCGAGGAAGCGGGGATCACGGACCTGGTCAACTATGTCGACTATTCAGGGGGAAAAGCCAGGGAACATTCAGAACCCAAATATAAACTGATCACCAACCACACCGCCCGCAAGACTTTCATCACCAACAGCATCATGCTCGGGATGAATACCAAGACCATCAAGGAGATCACCGGTCACAAAAAAGACAGCGTTTTTAACAAGTATGTGAAGATCTCCGAAGAGTTTAAGAAGCTAGAGATGGAAAGAACTTGGGATAGTATTCCAATGGAGGTTAAGAAATCCGGGAAGTCCCAAAAGAAAAAAACGAAGGAATGAATTCGTGAAATTGTTAAAAAACAGTTGTTTACTAATGATTGATGTTAAAATATTTATTAAGTTTGTAAGCGCGAAACGTATCATATTGTAATACGTTTCGCTCCTGATCACTTAAAAGAACATAAAAGAAAAATGCAGAACTATAATTATTTGGAATACTTTATAGATGAACTTCGTTCCAATGGAAAGTATTCCTTTACATTGAGTGAAGTAAAAAATCGATTCCCGTTCTCACCTGAAGCAATAAGACAATCTGTTAATCGACTCAGAAAAAAAAATAAAATAGCTCAGGTGCGGAAAGAGTTTTATGTAATTGTTCCACCGGAATACAGTGCCACAGGGATTATTCCCCCGTCATTCTTTATCCCGGACCTGATGAACTTCATGGACAGAGATTATTATGTAGGTCTTCTCAATGCAGCATCTTATTATGGAGCAGGGCATCAGCAGCCGCAGGAATATTTTATAATCACTGTCCCTCCGACTATTCTACCTATTGCCAGCCATTCGATAAAAATTAACTTTTGTAAGAAACAGAACTGGGACAAACGTTTTGTCATTGATCAGAAAACGGAAGCAGGATATTTGAAAATTTCATCACCAGAATTAACAGCATTGGATTTAGTATTTTACCAGGACCGTGTAGGGGGATTTAATAGGATCTCGACTGTCTTACAGGAATTAGCCGAACAGATGAAACCAAATGCTCTCCGGGATTGTTCAAAATCATACAATGTTACTTCAGTTGTCCAACGTCTGGGCTTCTTATTGGAAAACGTATTGGCGCAATCTGATTTGGTTAAGCCAATGAGAAAATTTCTTCATGATACAAAATCCTTTCCATTATTGTTGAGCACAAAGGGTCCAAAAACCAAAGATCTACAAATTGATAACGATTGGAATATTCTTGTTAACGTAACTGTTGAACCCGATATATGATCCCAACTGCATTCATTACCGCCTGGAGGAAAAATGCTCCATGGATTGAAAACTTTCAGGTTGAACAAGATCTGATCATCGAAAGATCCCTGGTTGAAATTTTTAACGATCCGTTTTTAAAAGAGCATCTTGCATTCCGTGGGGGTACAGCTATGCACAAATTCTTCATGAAACCCCAACCGAGATATTCAGAAGATATAGACCTGGTGCAGATTAGACCCGAACCAATCAAGGAAACTATCAAACATATTCAGAAACAGTTACCCTTTTTTGAAAAAGCAGAAACAAAGCAGAAAGCAAATAATAATACCCTCATTTTCAGATACACTTCCGAATCCGGATTGCCTTTAAAATTAAAGGTTGAGATCAATTGTAGGGAACATTATACGCTATTTGGGTACACAGACATTAAGATCAATGTCAACAACTCCTGGTTTACAGGAGAAGCAAATATCAGAACTTACAAGTTGGAAGAACTCCTCGGGACAAAACTCAGAGCATTATATCAAAGAAAAAAGGGTCGTGATCTTTTTGATCTTTGGTTCGCGCTGAAAAACCAAAACCCGGATTGTGGAGAAATCATTCAATCCTGGAAATTCTACATGGACAAGGAAGGACATTCAGTGAATGGGAAGGAATTCATCAGGAACGTAGAGGAAAAACTATCTGATCCTGATTTTACTGGCGATACAAATGGAATATTGCGACCTGATATTAGCTACAATCCCATTGATGCTTATCCGCTTGTTCATTCAAAACTTCTCACATTTCTATGACCCTTGAAAAACCGTGGAGAGGACTGTGGAGAAACGTCGGTGAAAACGTCAGGGAAAATAAGATCTTGCTTTCAACTTCTTAATAGCTTCCTTTTTACTACAGGCCTGAGTTTCCCTATCAAACCGGATCCCTTCAATCTTCGCCGATTCAATTGCATTTCTAAAAATTTCATTGAAGGATGGTTTATAGACTGGTCTGCGCTGCATCTAACAAAGATATCGATCCTATTCCTTATTCCGAAACACATTATACCTTATCGGGTATCATTTTACTAAATTCATTAAAAACATACCCGAAAGGGTACAAATTGTGTTGGTTTCATTATGTTTGTACCCTAAAGGGTATATTTATGGAATTAAAAGACTTCGTTAAAGAAAAAAGACGTCTTGTTAAACACACTCAACCAAACTTGGCTCGGAAAGCTGGTGTTGGTCTACGTTTTTTAAGAGAACTGGAACAAGGCAAAAAAACTTTGCGCGTGGACAAGGTGAACAAAGTATTATGGTTATTTGGTTATGAACTAGGACCGGTTGAAATGAGTCGGGATATTGATATAAATTCGGAATCAGGAGGATCCTTGGATCAAGACGACAAAATTCCAAAAATGGATAGATACCTTTGACCATTCGTTGATTGGGGATTTTGCTAACTTGCATGCAAAATATTTGACCGTATCGTGGAGATTCTTAATAAATACTTGCACGCCTTTAAGAAACTTCACATTGACAGGTCACATGGCAATGCCCCACACAAGCCTATTCTACTGCTTTCCGTATTACAATCATTTCAAAACAATCAGATTTTAGATCAAAGAATTTATCTGACGCCTGAATTGGTAGGGTTGTTTAAAACGAATTGGAGTTTGCTGGTTACAACGCAGCACGATTGCAGGATTTCCTATCCGTTTTATTATTTGAAGAGTGATAAATTCTGGAGACTGATGCCAAAAAGCGGGTTTGAAAACATCAATCAGATGGGTTCGATCATGAAGAGTTTCTCCAATTTAAATGCCGCTGTTGATTGTGCTATAATTTCGGATGACCTGTATCTACTGATGAAAGATGAGCGAAACAATAGAATCTTGCAACATTTTTTACTGGATGAATATTTCCCCGGGACAAAGTCAAACTTCATTAACTCAGAAAGCGGACAACTAAATCTTTTCAATCTCCTTGAGGAAAAAATTCTACATGAAGATGCTGCGGAATACAAGATCGAAATCCAAAAATTGATGCAGCAAAATGACGATGAAGAAATATTTCTTCGCGGAAGCATCTTTAAACGTGAAATTCCCAAGATTTACAACTATACCTGCTGCATCTCCGGCATGAAGATCAGCGCCACCTCTTCCGTGTCAATGGTTGATGCTTGTCATATTATTCCTTTTAGTCTTAGCTTTGATGATACAATCAACAATGGAATTGCACTTTGCCCCAATCTGCACCGGGCATTTGACAGGGGACTGATCGCACTTGACAGCGATTACAAGGTAAGAGTCTCCGGAATATTTCATGAGGAAACAAGTAATTATAGTATCAAATCCTTTGATGGACAAAGAATATTGTTGCCAATTGAGAAGAATTTCGTTCCGTCTTTAGAAAATCTTGATTGGCATATTAAAAATATATTTCGGAATTGATTGTAATAAAAAGCTAACTATTTTCAATATTACATTTCATGGATGATCTGATAAGACTCGCAGCATTCAATTGGTTAAATGACCAGAAAGAACTTCAAGGAGATGTCTTGCCAAGGAAATTATTAGAGACTGGTTTTACATTTCAAAACCAAAGGGTTCATGTCATAGGTCCGCAGGGGATCTTTACCCCCTATATGATGAACCTGCCATTATCAATAACCACATCACCAAAAAGCAAATATCCTGACAAACCGATAAAAGAAGGCGTTTTTGAATACAGTTACAGGGGATCTGATCTTTATCACAGAGATAATGTTGGGCTGAGAGATTGCATGAAACTTCAAAAGCCATTGATATATTTTATTGGCATTGATCCAGGATGGTATTTCCCTTCATTTCCTGTTTTTACTATACACGACGACCCATCCAGGTTGATTTTCACAGTTCAGGCAGATCAACAGAGCGTATTATCACAAGCTGAAAGATTGGAGGAAACAGATGCGACCCATTGGCGTAGAGCCTATGCAACAATAACCACTGAAGTAAGGTTACACCAGCAGCGTTTTAGATTTAGAGTATTATTAGCTTACCAAAATCAATGTTCCTTGTGTCAATTAAAGCATCCGGAACTACTTGATGCAGCACATATCATAGGTGACAGAGAGGGGGAAGGAGATCCAATCGTGCAGAATGGACTTTCACTCTGCAAGATTCATCATGCAGCATTTGACAAGAATATTATCGGAATTAATCCTGACTACCATATCCAAGTGAGGAATGACATCCTGGAAGAAACCGACGGCCCCATGCTGAAATATGGGCTTCAGGCGCTTGAAAGTCAAAAGATAATACTCCCGAACCACCGCAGAGACTACCCTGATCGGGAAAGACTCGAACAGAGATTTGACCGTTTCCTTAAAGCTTCATAACGTTTTCTGGCTTTACAATCCTGAATTGTAATTGCCATTCAGTTGTCTTAAAAAATATTTTGCCAGTTTCTGTCCCTGGATTGTCCCCTGAATAACCCAGGTAAAAGTAGTGCCTCCCCCCGGAAAAAAGTTTACCACAAACTGTCCCTGGTTGATTTTCTCAGGATTACCTATACCAGTATTTATCAACGAAAGTTGC
>CAIWTA010000167.1 GCA_903915465.1 uncultured Bacteroidales bacterium
AGATAGCTTTTGGTCCCGATGGTTTAAAATTATTGAAAGAAGGAAAATTACCTGAGGAAGTAGTGAAAATTTTAACCGAAGCGGATTCAGGTCGTAATAGTCGTCAACTGGGAGTATTGGATATGCAAGGACGTACTGCTTCATACACAGGAAAAAAATGTATAGCGTTTGCGGGAAACATTGCCGATAAAAATTTTGCGGTGCAAGCGAATATGATGTTGAATGACAAAGTGATTCCTGCAATGGCAATAGCATTTAAAGAATCAAAAGGTGCATTGGCCGAACGGCTGATTTTAGCATTGGAAGCAGGCCAAAACGCAGGGGGTGATGTTCGCGGGAAGCAAAGTGCAGCAATTCTAATTGTAAAACCTGTTGCCTCGGGACGAATTTGGGAAGACCGTTATATTGATTTGCGTGTGGACGACAATCCCGAACCGATTAAAGAATTGAAACGATTGCTGCAAGTTTTTCGTGCTAACGAACATGCAAATGCGGGCGATGAAGCAATAGAAAAAAATGACTGGACAACAGCAGCAAAGGAATATGAGATTGCACAAAAATTGGTTCCTAAAGATGTGGAGATGAAATTTTGGTACGCTATAGCACTTGTGAATAATGGTAAAAAAGAAGAAGCATTACCGTTATTCAAAACAGTGTTTGAATTGAATAATAACTGGACTTTGGTGATTCCCCGATTGAGAAAAGTGGATATTTTAACTTGCGATGATGACACAGAAAAAATAATTTTAAGCATGAAGAATAAGTAACTCAAATCGGAAATATTATGCAAACTCAAACAAGCGACTGCTCCTTGAACAAACTTTGGTCCGGACTTCAAACTTTCGTGCTTCGTGGCGAGAACTTGGCTGCCTATAACGAGCCGTCAGCCGAGCAATGCGGGCAATTTCCGGAGGCTGGCATTCACCAAACCTGCAAATGATAAAGGTAAGCAAATATAAAAACAAGTAAAATTCGCCCTGCGGCTGCTTGAGGGGCGTTACGAACAAGGCAGAGAAAGACACAGCAACAATTTATCGAAATAGAAAATGGTATGAGAATGAAAAACTAAATGACCATGAAAGAAAAAAGAGTTTGTCTTTTTACCAACCCACAGGAAAGGAAAGCGGATCCCTATTGGGCACATCGCTTTTTGGACAACTCAACTACTATTGTTTTCAAGTCAGGTAAATTTATTAAAGTAAAATCCTTAAATTAAACAAATTATGAAAACAAGAAACTCAATGTTTTTATTGCTTTTTTTTCTTTTTGGGCATATAAGTAATGCTCAATCATGGTATTTGTTACCAACTGCTAATGGTCTTGATGAAGAAACGGAGGACGTTTTTTTTCTAAATCCGGATACAGGATATGTTGCAGGCTGGAGAATAAATAATATTTCTAAAACCACTGATGGTGGGTTAACTTGGACCCCAATTGCAGGTTTTGGAGTTCAATGTATGCAGGCTGTTTTTTTCACTGATGCAAACCATGGTTTTGCAACTGGATGTGGACATACTGTTGCAAAAACAACGAATGGTGGTACTACCTGGGTTACTGAGACATTGCCTAATCTAAATACAGGAATGGGAATCTTTTTCCCATCACCAAATGTTGGGTATATTGTTTCAAATGTTGGAATAATATTTAAAACATCAGATGAAGGGAGTAATTGGGTAAATATCTATCAAAATTCCAATCCAAACATCCAGTTAAGTTTAAATGAGGTTTGTTTCCCAAGTCCAAATATTGGTTATGTCGTTGGGGGGGCAAGAAATTATTCCGGAGGAATCGATAGCGCTGTTGTTTTAAAAACCACAGATAATGGAAATACCTGGATAAATAAGAGCCCCAATTTACCAGGGCTGGAACTTCAATCTGTTTATTTTCTGAATGATAGCTTAGGATACGCTGTTGGGCAAAATTATATTCTTAAAACAATTAATGGAGGCGATACTTGGTCTTTTACTATTGATAGCACCTGGTCGTTAGGTGATATTGCATTTAAAAATGAAAATATCGGATATGCAGTTGGAAATAATATTATTTTAGAAACAACAGATGGTGGTTTAACATGGCAAAGTAGTAGCTATAATGAAACTTTAACAGCAATATGTTTTTCAAACAATGTTGGCTATATTGCGACATATAGTAGCCAAATATTAAAAAATGTACCAGTTTCTGGTATTGAATCTACTGATGTTAATAAGGTAATAAAAGTTTATCCTAATCCTGTTTCAGATGAATTAAACATTGAAGTTGATGGGATCATTGAGGATCTGAATTTTGAAATATCTAATGCAATTGGACAAGTTGTATTTAAAGGAGATTTGGTTAAAAAAGCAATTATTAAAACAAGTAGTTTTGCCCCCGGAATTTATCTATTAAAACTAGAAAACGGTAAAACAATTGAATTTAAGAAAATTATTAAAGTATAGCTCACGATAAAACTAAATCCTTTAAGACAAACCAAAACGCAATGACTAGCCTGAAAACACATCTTAAACCATTGATAGACAAAAACGCCCTGTTGGTAACGTGCTGTTATTA
The DNA here is from genome assembly GCA_903915465.1 of uncultured Bacteroidales bacterium. Classification (GTDB taxonomy): domain Bacteria; phylum Bacteroidota; class Bacteroidia; order Bacteroidales; family FEN-979; genus FEN-979. The sequence goes on from CAIWTA010000167.1 coordinate 2,548, forward strand.
TAAAGAGCTTAAAACAAATAATCAATGAGAGGTTCTCGCCCTATCCATAAATGCAAATCATGCGGGTTTTCGGGAACGGGGAATTATTGCAGCCATTGTGGCCAATATTTTAAAACAAAAAGAATTTCCCTAAAGGAACTTTTACATGAACTATTTCATTTTTTTTCGCATATTGAAAAAGGGTTTCTTTATACTTTGAAACAATTGATTGTTGCTCCTGGTCGAATGCAACTTAATTATATAGAAGGCAAGCGAAACAACCATCAGAAGCCTTTTTCAATGTTTCTCTTATGTGCAACAATTACTGCCCTATTTCGCTATTGGATATTCAATGCCGTAACAAAATATTACCATGCGGATATTCTTTCAGAAGCAAAGTTCTTTCATGAATACATGGTGATAACTTTTATTGCTTTGATACCGATTTATATTTTAATTACTTATCTCTTATTTTATAAATATGGATATAATTATGCTGAAGTTGGTGTAATGATGTTATATACTATATCCATTTGTTTTTTGATGGCAGGGTTTATTGCTTTACTTAAATTGATTTTTCCTCACTTAGATACTGCTTTTATAGAATTTCCAGTTTTTAACTTTTATTTTACAGTAACACTTTTAAATTTTTTCAAATCAATTCCATTTTGGAAAGTAGCAATAAAAGGCCTTATTACAATGGCGTCAATATATCTCATCGATCAGGTAGTTGAGGATTTTGTAATTCGATTTATATCATAAAATTTCCTAATCAGGAGTAATCAAGATAAATATTAGTTGAGAAATAACAACAGCTAACGAGCCGGCAGCCGAGCAATGCGGGGCATCATGGTAATGAGGCTGGTTGTGGCTACTAAAATGAAAACGAAATTCAAATATAAATTCTTCTAAAGCCCGCACTGTGGCTGTCGGCTGGGCGTTAGGGGCAAGTTGTCGAAAAAATTGATTGATTAGAAATAGTAGTACAATAACATGATTAATTTTTTATCAACTTCATATGAGAACTGTATTATTATTTGTGTTACTGTATGTGACAATATTTGTTTCAGCTCAAAATGGTTGGTTACAAATGAACGACTTTCCGGGAGAAGGAAGGACTTTTTCAGCAGCTTTTGCCATCGGAAATAAAGCATATCTTGTTACTGGTTATACAAACGCAACTGCGTACTCTCAAGAATTTTGGGAATGGGATCAGACAGCCAATAGTTGGACGCAAAAAACGGATTTTCCAGAGGATGGAAGAAATGGTGCTACAGGTTTTGCAATCGGGAATAAAGGATATATTGTTGGAGGATTTACACCTTCGAATCCATTCAGTACGGAGTTTTTGGAATGGGATCAGACAACAGATATTTGGACAAAAAAAACAGATTTTCCTGGAGTTGGAAGAGACTTTTCCGCCGCGTTTGCGATTGGGAATAAAGGATACCTTTTAACTGGTTACACAAATACAACAGCATTTTGTAAAGAATTTTGGGAATGGGACCAAACAACCAATACCTGGACACAAAAAACAGATTTTCCAGGTGGAGGAAGAAATGGTGCTTCAGGTTTTGCCATCGGGAATAAAGGATATTTGGTTACAGGTTTTACACAATCAACTGCCTTAAGTAAAGAGTTTTGGGAATGGGACCAGACAACCAATTTTTGGATACAAAAACCAGATTTTCCAGGTATAGGAAGAAATGGTGCAGCAGGTTTTGCTATTGATAATAAAGGATATATTGTCACCGGAGTTACAACTTCAGGATCCTTTAGTAAGGATTTTTGGAGTTATGATCCATCAAGTAATGCTATTCGTGAAATACTTGATTCAAATGACATTTCCCTTTCCCCAAATCCATCATCTGGAAAAATTTCAGTGACAATAAAAAATGATCAATTATCCTTTACCAAAAAATATATTGAAATCTACAATATGATTGGAGAAAGGATTTATGAGAATACTTTTCAATCCAAATCAATTGAAATAGACCTATTTTACTTTCCAAAAGGACTCTATTTTACAAAAATTTATAGTGGAGATATTATTTGTACAGAAATATTTGTCAGAAAATAACTATCCATCTGCAATAATTATAAATTTAACCTGCCCAAAACATGGCGCTGAATAGCAACAAAACCAGTGTTATTAGAACTTTTCATAGGATATTCCATTGCTGCGTTTAGCACCAACACGTTAGCTGTAATGCGAATAAAAAGTACTGATACTTAAAATCATAAATTTGACAAGAAACTTAATTTTAACTTTTTTATAAACTCAAAAACCATACCATGAATGCTGACTTTTCTAAAAGAATTAAATCAAGTTTTGTGATTTTATTACTCATAATACCATTTGGGTCACTTTGCCGTGCAGGTAAACCTGATATTGTAATTACTAGGGTTAATATTGTTGATGTAAAAACAGGAAAAATATTAAAAAATAAAACATTAACCATTGACAATAATCGCATCAGTGCCATTTATGATAATGAAATTGTCAGTTCGGATTCAACTATTGTAATTGACGGAAAAGGCAAATATCTTATCCCGGGACTTTGGGATATGCATGCCCATTATAAATGGAGCCATGTTGATCTGGATCCTTTACTTATTGCCAATGGTATTACAGGAGTAAGAGAAATGTGGGGTAATATGCCGGCGTTTGTAGAAATACCAAAAAGATCGCAACAGGAAGGGCTTTTATCACCGGACGTTTACCTGTCAGGTGATCTTCTTGATGGAAATCCGCCTTGTTTTCCAGCAGGAAGTTTAGTAGTTACAACGCCAGATGAGGCTGTTGCTGCCGTAAAAAAGCAAATTGACCAACATGTTGATTTTATCAAAGTATATAGTATGTTATCGGAAGAAAGTTTCATGGCTATTGCTAATGAAGCAAAAAAAAGGAATATCACATTCGCTGGTCATATACCCAATAGAGTTTCAATCTACAAGGCAATTGAAGCAGGAATGTCCAGTTCGGAACATTTATATGGGTTTCTAAATGCCTGCTCATCTGTTGATACATCAAATGAAGCACTTATTAGTACATTTTCTGAAAAAAGGTTTGATTCTATCTGTTCTGTTTTGGCTAAGAGTAGCATGTGGTTATGCCCCACCTTAACAGTTAATAGGGCAATGAGTTATTTAAATGATTCAATATTTATAAATGATAACAGAATAGCCTATCTTCCGGAATATATTATTAACATATGGAATCAAAAAATGAATCCTTATTCAAAAAGCCAAATAGATAATTTTGCTAATAGTGCAAGAGTAAGGTATCTTTTTGAGCTAAGCTTAATAGGCAAAATGAATGAAAAAGGAGTGAAGTTTATTGCAGGAACCGATTTTCCTAATCCTTATGTTTTTCCTGGATTTTCTTTACACGATGAATTGTCGCTTATGGTTAAGGGAGGTATGCCGACACTTGATGCATTAAGGTCTGCAACAATCAATCCTGCAATATTTATGAACAAAAAAGCTGATTTTGGTTCTGTTGAGGTAGGCAAACTGGCAAGCCTAGTTGTATTGAATAAGAATCCATTAGAAAATATTGAAAATACAAAAACTATTGAATCTGTTATCGCACGAGGGAAAGTTTATAATAGGAAAGCACTAGATTTAATGTTAGAACAAGCAAAATCCAATGGCAGATGAATTACTCTTTAGAAAAGTAACAAAAAAAACACTACAGCCAATCGAGTAAGCTGCCCCGTCAGCTATAATTCAATGAAATTTTAATTCTTAATTGAAACTGTAAATTGAATTAACATTCTGCCACTAAATGTTGGGTGCCATAAAAATTAAACTATGAAGACATATCACTTCTTATTTCTCGTAATTGTCATAGTTTGTCTCAATTCTTCTTGCAAAAAAGAAAATAATTTTACTAAAAAACATGTTGGAGAATACTACTTTAAAACTGAAGCAACCGTTTATATGGGTGGGTATTATGGAGATACCACCATTTACTTTTCGGGATCAATTACAAGTGAATCTGAATCTGTTCTTAAAATTGTATACGGGCCAAGTACAGAAGGTAAGTGGGATACTATACCTAAAAGCCCAGTATTTGGCACCATCACCCCTTCTGTTGATGAAATTGGAATATTATCATATCAACAAGACCCTTATAATAATCCTGGATCTTACTTTGGTGGAAAGTTTGACGATAATGGGAATGTAGAAATTGATATAGGGTTAATTGGACTTGGACATGGTTGGTCAAATAAAATTCACGGAGCAAAGAAAAAATAGAGTACGGCACCTAATCGAGTAGGCTGCCCCGTCAGCATCGCCGGCAGGGAAAGCAGCTCGCACCACCGCTCATGCGGGCCACGTACACAGCTGTTCGTTACGTAAGGCTCAGCCGCTCTTTACACAAGTTGAACTTGTTCCTTTTAAAATAAGGCTGGTAAACTCTGGGTTTAAACCTCCCTGCTGCATTTGGAACAGCTTAA
>CAIWTA010000168.1 GCA_903915465.1 uncultured Bacteroidales bacterium
AATGAAATCGAACTTGTTATTTTTTGCCTGGGGAAGCTTCCATTCCTCTTTAAGGATATGACCTATCAGACTCGCCAATCCTTGTACCTGCTTCAACGACCTTTCAAGTTCCTTAGCCAGCCGACCAGGCGTTACATTGATATGATCCCCTACTTCATCAAAAGCAAAGATCTCGCCGCACCACCTGAGAAGTTCCTTTTGAATTACACTCCGGGTGTTTATCCTGATATTGGATAACGCTTCTGTCTCATAAACCTTCGGATCGAACCATAACCGACTTTTCTTTGGATAAACCATCTGGCGGTTTTTTAACAAGGAAAGGAATGCCGGTATCTCTTCTTCAAGACGATCCATAAGGTCAGGAATGAAATCCATCCGAGTAAGTTCCGGTACCTTCACCACAAAAAACCGGTTGTCATCGTCATCCATTTTGATGAAATTATCTTCGGTATTGCTTGACAAAACAAGCTTCCCGAAGAAGTCCATCCGGATACTATCACGTCCTTTGGCTTCCATGTTGATGGAATCAGTAGTGGTGAGCCGCTTTATTTTTTCTTTGATGATGGTCTTATCAATAAAAGACTCATCTATGCAAACAATCAGCTTGCTTGCATAAAGAGAATTGAAGTTGGTGCTGAATTCCTCATTACCCAGGATAATTGCATTCCGACCAAAAATAGAACAAAGCCAACTCATATAAGTGGATTTGCCGGTCTCCTGAATTTTCGAGACCAGGCAAGTAACCGGGAGATTCTGGGTTGGGTTTTCATAAAGGATCTTCAGGTAGTCCAGAATGATCTCCAGTTTGTCCTGGAACATGCGGGAAAGGAATTTCAGGGTTATAGTCACATCACCCGGCGCCGGGATAAATTTCATTTGCTCATACAAATTAAAATAAGCATCCCCGTTGTGAAGGTGTTCCTTCAGGTAGGATTCGGAATTGTCAGGAATGTTAACAAATGCAACGTATTTTTTAATAAACCTGAATATCTCCTTTCCGTAGTCCCCCATGATTACACCTTTTTTCCAGAGTTGCTGCACAGGAGTGCTTTGTTTGCGGGCATTAAGAATGTTGCTCAGGCGGTAATAATCTGTAGTAACCCGGATATACTTTTCTCCTTCACGTACAAGAATCGTTTTCAAGTCTGCGGGTAATTCCCCGTCATTAGTTGGTGGGGGAAGCTTTTCGATTTTTGGCTCCGTAGTTTTCTCCGATGGCAGGTACTTTTTAAGAACTTTGTTGATATCCCAGTCGCTGACTTTGTAATCCAGCGGTTTTAACTGGTCATAGGATTTTAGCAATGTTACCTGGTCCGGATAGGATTTTGCCAGAACAGACATGAATAAGTTTTTTTGTTCCGGAGAATCAGTTACACTCCCATTTACTTTAAAGGAGTTGAGGATATAGGTTCCTACCTTGACTTTATCCGGATGATCCAGGTTGTGATGAGAAAGAGGTTGAAGTTTTTGAAGCAGTAATTTTCGATCATTATTCATATATTTGTATTTGAGAAAAGTTAAGACTGT